>NZ_JAVJRX010000080.1:0-28510 GCF_040219735.1 Coleofasciculus sp. G1-WW12-02
TTACCCAATTAGCATCTAAAACCCTTGGTATTACGTTGATTTGTGCCAAAACTAAAAAAGTTGAAAGGCGCACGGATACATAACCGATGAGTTATACAACTCTATCGATGCCTATATACTACACAGACAGTCTAGAGTGAAAGGTTGTCGGGCGGCGTGCGATCGCTTGTTCGATCAGTTGCAGTTCTGGAAAACTCAGTACCGCAACGGCGGCGCGTGAAATCGCATAATTTTCTTCAAAGCCAACATCCACACCCGCTACATAGTTTACTTCACTCAATTGGTCAGATGTAATAATTTCTTTACTGAGTTGGTTTTGGATAGCAGTAGCTTCCTCAACACTCAGAGTCCAAGAGTGGCGCTGATAAATTTCCATTCTTGTTAATTTAACCAAGCAGAAAGGTCTCTCTGAATTAAATCTTGTAACTTGAGAATATCTTCCCGATAGAGTTCTATTAATTGCTGGCGATCTTCTGGAGAAAGTGGAGCTGCTTTCTTGTCTTGGGAGTTCATTTGAATTAGGCGAGAACGCAGGTTTTGCCTGACTTCAAGGGGGAAAATCAATCGGAGTCCCGAACTAACTATCGTTCTCAAGGGATTTTGTTGGCGTAACAGATTATTTACGGCTGTATTTTTTGGCACTTTAGCAACTTGGGCTTTCTTGGAGACATCAGGCAAGAACGTATCATCGACTCCCACAAAGCGATACATCTTTTGCATGAATTTTATCGGTTCTTTAGACAAGTTATCGTACAAATAAACTTGAATTTGCTCTCGACCAAACTCTTCATAAAAATACTGCAAATGCTTATAGTAAAAGCCTTTCAGAATAATGAATGATTTATCCGCTTTATATTTTATTTGTTCTGATAAGCTGGTTCGTTTTCCTTTACCAATAGCATCTCGGATATGCATTAAGTAATCTGAATAGGCACGATCAACTGGATTTCGCAAGACTGCAATCAATTTGGCATTGGGTACATAACGCTTAATTCGCTCTGAGGAAGACTCATAATGAAACAGATAATTAGGAGATGCTTCGCCAATGGCAATCTCATCTTTGACTCCAGTAAATAGTTGACAATATTTTTCAAAGGTGTCAATTTTGGCTTTTCGTTGATCTTCAATTTCTCCCCAATTTTTTTCTAAAAAATTCGTTTCTTTAACTGGACTCATGTAAATTTGCGGATGTTGGTTTAAATAGTTATAAATAGAGGTCGTTCCCGCTTTTTGAACACCGATAATGAGAAAAGTAGGAAGATTCATAGAAGTTAGTCCTGGTTGATAAAATAAAATATCTTATGCCTGAGGAGGGCGGGTTGAGTCAAGTTATTAGTTTGTGTCAATTGACCCTTCACCACCTTCGAGACCATGCTTATGACTTATTACGGATTAAAAGCCGCTGACGCAAAATAAACTCTGCGATCGCTAAATCCATGGGTGTGGTTACCTTAAGATTAGTCTCTTCCCCTGCCACGATCTGTACAGGTAGCCTACAGCGCTCAAATAATGCCGCATCATCGGTAACGTCCCAATGTAATTTCCGTCCTTGGTCATGACATTGCTTGAGAAGCGGCACCTCGAATCCCTGGGGCGTCTGGGCTGCCCACAACCGCCGCCTGTCGGGTGTATCTTGGACAATATCTGACTCATCGACCACTTTAATCGTATCCTTAACCGGGATCGCGGCAATCAAACCCGGACAATCTCTGAGATGCTGTGCACAGCGATCAAACAATTGGGGTGTGGCTAAACATCTGGCGCCATCGTGAATCAGTACCCGTTCAGCGGTTGGCGGTAATGCTTGCAAGCCGTTATAAACTGATTCTTGGCGAGTTGCTCCCCCGGCAATAAGCTGTACGGCTTTGGTCAGGGCGAGATCTGCTAAGATTGCCTGAATATCTGGCTGATCTTCAGGCTGTCCCATAATCCCAATCCAAGTAATCTCCGCCGCCGCTTCCGCCGCCAGTAGCGTCCACGCCAATAAGGGTTTACCCAGTAGGGTCAGCAATAGCTTATTGCGATCGCTCCCCATCCGTCGTCCCATTCCCGCTGCTGGAATTAATACATGCACAAGCTTCTGCCTTTGATGCCAAATCTCTAATCCTGACCGATTTAATCTGCGACCAGTAGTTTATCCCATTCAATCACTAGGTATAATATCATGCGTACAGTAGTCCCATAAGCAAGATAGCAATTGGATTACGGGTGTAGTAGTTCACCCCGTCACGGTTATCCTGACCAACTCGTTTCCGGAAAATTCCGTGAAATCAGAAACTACCAGTCCATTAAAATTGAGCTGATATACAAGCTCATATTATATTGAGATGAGAATATTAGCCCTTGTTCCAGGTGGAATCAGCGATCAACTTCTGCTGTTTCCTACTTTGGATGACCTAAAAGCAAATTATCCCGAAGCTGAAATCGATGTCATAGTGGAACCCCGATCCAAGGGAGCCTATCGGGTTTCGGGTTCAGTACATGAAGTATTACCGTTTGACTATAAAGACCGCAACGGTCTGGCTGATTTTGGCAACCTGTTGGGTATTATCCGCGATCGCGAATACGATGTGGCGATTGCCCTAGAACGTCGGTGGTCAGTAGGACTATTGCTCTGGATGAGCGGTATTCCCACCCGTGTGGGCTACGAAAATAATCAGGGGCAGTGGTTTTTCACCAACACTGTACCACTCAAAACAGAGCAGTATGCGGCTTATGTGTATCATGACCTGCTCAAAGGGTTGGGTCTCAATACCCCCTGTCCAGAGCTTGCCATTCGTGTGCCAAAATCCGATCTGGACTGGGCAGAAGGTGAACAAGCACGCCTCGGCATCCCCGAAAGCGGTTACATTATGATCGACGGCGGCTCTAACCACCTCGATCACTCACAGGACATTGATCAGGTTTATCCCGCCCATAAATGGCAAAACGTTATTGAAGACATCCACCAAAAACAGCCTGACCTTACTCTGGTTATGCTCCATTCTTCGGAGGATACTGAGTTAGTTGCGACCCTAACTCAAGTCTGTCCTAATTTACAGATGACCTCACCCCCCGATATCGGCAAGTTAGCTGCAATGATTGCGGGGGCGAATTTACTGCTGTGTACGGATAGTGCGTCGATGCATCTGGCTGTTGCTGTGGGAACTTATACCATCGCACTGTTTGGTTCTAGTCAGGCGAACAAACTCCTACCCCCATCAGAACGCTATATTGGCATTCAATCGCCGACTCGCTGGATTGCCGACATTCAACCCAACGATGTGTTAAAGCAAGTATGGCGAGGCTAAGTAGGGGTTTGGTAACCTTTCCCCCTACGGCGTGGTGAGGATGTCAATTCTCCCCTGGCTAAAGCGTAGGGGATTAAGCGGATGCGAAGAGACGGGCTAAAAGCACCGTCTCTTCGCTTTATTTCTTAGAAATCCTGGGTCTATGAAGTCCAGATAAACTACCCAGACCTGCTACCCTTGGAGGTCTGGGTTTTCAGTAGCCCTGAAGCTATCAAACAAGTTAAGCTGAACGTATTTGGGAGTTCTGTTTAACTTGCACGATAACCCCGTGCCTCCAGGCTGGTTTATAAACAGCCCCACAAGTGCAATATTATTGGCTCCGTTGAAATCGGCATCCCCATGCCAGCCACAGTGACCACACCTGAATGTCTTGCCGCTACGGTAAGACTTTCCTTTTGCCGGATGAATATGCAGGCACTTGTGACACATTTGGGAAGTATAAGCAGGGGGAATAGGGGTAATTTTAACGCCAGCACCAAGCGCTTTATATTCGATAAATGTTCGCAACTGATAAAATGCCCACGAATTTGAGCGTCTTCGCTCAGTGTTGTTTCTTGGTTGTTGGTTAGTTCTTTCCCTTATGCCTGTTAAGTCTTCTATAGCAATTGAGGCACTTAACTCAACTGCTCGTTTGACCACTAACTTGGAAATGTTGTGGTTGAGCCACTGCTGGTAACGCCTCTCCCTCCCCGACAACCGTTTCAAAACTTCTCGACATCTACGTCGAGTTGTTCTCGTGCCTTTCGAGGCTTTTTTCTGGAGAGATGCTCTTACTGTGCTGAATTTATCTCGCACCGACTGAATATGCTTACCGTCCCACCTTTCATCCTCTGATGTAACGGCAATGTCGCGACGCCCTAAATCGATACCAATTACCTTATCGGTATTTTTTGGGTCTGGAGGGGTATCCTTGATCTGAATGTGCAGGTAGAACTGACCGTCGCGGTGCTTACATAATTGAGATGAAGTTGGGTTCCTCCCTTTGAGTTTTCCTCTTTGGTAGTTACCTGGGTTCAATTTAACTCGCTCTCTACCGCGAACAGTAGCAAGGCTTACCGTCCAGTCGTGTTCACGAAGTCGAAACAAGTCCTTATCGCAGTCCATACTGCCTGGGGCAAACTTTTTAACAGGCTTGCCTTTTGAAAAGGCTACCTTTCGGTTAGCCGCTACTCTTGCACAAGCTCTGACTGCCATATTTGCTACCAAATTGAATTGGCTTTTAATGGTTTGATAAGTCAAAGATTGAATAGCAATTTTGTTGGTCAGTTTTGGATCTGTATGTCCGTTCACGTAGTTGCAAGCATCCGCAAACGCCTGAAGAGTTGCCTCTAAGAAGGCCACCTGCTCAGGGGAGGGTTGAAGCTTTACAACTATCGTGAGGACTTGTTTCATGGCGAGCATTATACCACCTTGCGGGAAATACGAGGGCTAAACGCCCGAAGTATTTCCCGCTCTTCCCCTACGGCTTACCTCCACTTCGTGAAGGTTGAAGCCGTAGCCCCTCGCGATTTAGGTGGGATGGCATAAATCTCAAGTCCTTTTTGGGGGGAACATCAAGTCAAACAAGGTATCATCGAGTTCATACCCTAACATTTTAGCCATGGACTTGAGGCGCGACTGGTTGGGTAAACCAATCTGTTGTAACCAGTTATTGAGCACAAAAACTTTTTGCATCACGAAAATTTCTAAGGCTTCTGGGTTATACTGAATCCCTTCCGTCCGATTAAACTGGTGTGGGACGAGCATAGCTGTGTAGCGGGCGAGTTCCCCCGCTTTCCAATCCAGCAGAAACGGTAACCACGGATACTGAACATCTAAGCGGATAAACCACAGACGTATTTCAGGAATTTCTGACCATTCCCGTGGATCATCGGGTTGGCGAGGGTAGCTAAACTCAAAGCCTAACTGCTGCTCATAGTTGGCGATCGCACCCTCAGTCAGCCACTGATCAATCCTAGTCTGGACGGGCGATAGGTCTAAATCATTAATGCAATGGGAATTGAGTTTAATTGTGATTGCCACTAATCTTCATCCGCTCCACAACACTTGGACGAAAAGACGCATTTTGAAGCGTCTGTACATTGCCTGGATTACTTCGATTCCACAGGCTTAACCTCGGATCAAGCTTACCCTAGTTTTATGTCCGGAGCATGGAGTGTGAAAGCACAAATCGATGCTACCGGACTTGATAGCACTCGCCCGGTAGACATACTCAAATCATCTAAGGTAAAGTGGTAATGAGTTTGCCTTACTGTGCCAGATGCCCAGCAAAGAAAATTATGTCCCCAAGGATGATGCACGTTTAACCAGTGCATTATCATCTATGGGACTTAGAACGGGCTCACCTTAATGGTAGAACTTGAGACCGCTCCCCATAAAGCTAACCACCCCATTCAAAGTATCGACCATGCACAAAGAAGCGGCAGTTGTCAAACCGATTCGCTCATTGGAAGACGCCCTCAATCAATGTCAAGCGTTGGGGATGCGCCTGTCGCGTCAACGCCGCTTAATTTTGGAACTGCTGTGGCAAGATCGAGAGCATCTGTCCGCACGAGAAATTTATGATCGCCTGAATCAGCAAGGAAAAGAAATTGGTCATACCTCTGTGTACCAGAATCTAGAGGCGCTATCCTCTCAAGGCATTATCGAATGTATTGAGCGATCCGATGGACGGCTTTACGGGAATATCAGTGATGCTCACAGTCATGTTAATTGTGTGGATACAAATCAGATCATGGATGTGTATGTAGAATTGCCCGATGAACTAATCCAGCACATTGAGCAACAAACTGGGGTCAAGATTACTGAGTATCGGATTGACTTCTATGGTTATCGAAACAATCCACTGAATGATGAGTGAGGAATTATATCAAATCCGATTAAACAACCTGCCTAAAAATGGCTGAAACCATCATTCTGAACTAATTGCATCTGTGTGAAATCAACCGAATTCGATATTACGCAACTGATGAGTTGACCAATGATATCTGAATTAGGAATTATCAATTACGAATTTCCTAAAGTTCTAGTCTTTGTTTCCTGTTCCCTGTAAAAAAGTTCCCTGTTCCCAAAACATTTGATATTGGCTTTCCCCCTATGAACGTCGCCTATCTCAGAAACACGCGGCTTTTGGCAGGACTAATCTTGGCGAGTACCGTTGCAATCAAGCCAGTTGAAGCCCAACCGATTCCCTCAGCCGACGATGGTACGGGTACAATTGTCACCCCTTCAGGGAACCGCTTCGATATCACGGGGGGTTCTTTATCGGAGGATGGGGCAAATCTCTTCCACAGCTTTGAGCAATTTGGACTCAAATCAAATCAAATTGCCAACTTTGTGTCCGATCCCGCGATTCGTAATATTTTAGGGCGGGTTGTTGGTGGCGATCCCTCGATGATTAATGGTCTCATTCAAGTCATAGGGGGCAACTCTAATTTATATTTAATCAATCCAGCGGGCATCGTTTTTGGTCAGAATGCTCAGCTTAATGTTCCGGGTGATTTTATCGCTACAACGGCTACAGAAATTGGCTTTGATAGAGGCTGGTTTCAGGCATTTAGTAGCAATAACTACAGCAATTTAGTGGGAAATCCTCATACATTTACCTTTGATACATTGCAACCGGGCGCGATAGTTAATGCCGGGGATTTAGCCGTATCAGCAGGACATAATCTGGCTTTAATCGGGGGGACGATACTCAACACGGCGAGTTTGGTAGCACCTGGGGGTAATATTACAGTAACAGCAGTTCCTGGAACCAGTCGGGTACGGTTGAGTCAGCAAGGGCAAGTTCTGAGTTTGGAGGTACAACCTAGAGCGGATAGTCAGGGGAAGGTATTACCCATTGAACCTCAGATGTTACCGGAGTTGCTGACAAATAGCGGTGGGGAAGAAGTAACCGGAGTTAGCGTGAATAGCGATCGCACCCTAATCCTGGAAGAGTCTGGAACACAGATTCCCACGACGATAGGGACAACGATTATTGCCGGTGATCTGGATGTTTCTGGAGACGTTGGCGGTGAGGTGCAGATATTCGGCGATCGCGTGGGTCTAATTGCTGCCAATATTAATGCTACAGGAATTCAGGGTGGCGGTAGTGTGAAGATTGGTGGAGATTATCAGGGTCAAGGAACTCTACCTCATGCCTCCCATACCTACCTTAGCCGCGATTCAGTGATTAGGGGTGATGCACAAGATGTGGGTGGTGGGGGACAGGTAATTGTTTGGGCGGATCATACAACCCAATTTTATGGCACAATTAGCGCCCGTGGTGGGATAAATTCGGGTGATGGCGGTTTTGTTGAGGTGTCGGGGAAAGAGAATCTGGCGTTTGATGGATTGGTAGATGTGGGGGCGACGGCGGGTAAAAATGGTCAGTTATTTTTAGACCCAAAAACGGTAGTTATTGGCACAACGGGTACAAATGATAGTGAGATTAGTGATAATCAAATCTTAACCGGAGACGGCGTTGGACTCACGTTCCAAATTTCTAATACGGCGATTGAAACCGCGCTGAATAACGGTGATGTATCGATTGCCGCAATTAAAAATATTGATATTAACGAAGACATTAATTCTAACAGTAGCAGTAGCCTCACCTTTGAAGCTGCCTTTATTAATTTAAATGCCTCGATTGGCTTGAATGGGGGAAATATAACCTTTGCATCTCCAGTAATTCTTCGCAGCAATCAAACGCTGAGTACGGGTTCTACTGTGGGGGGTAATATTACATTTAATCGCAGTTTGCATGGTCTTAATGGGGTGACACCGCCAACCTTGACTCTAGACGCAGGCACTGGAAATGTTACATTTGAGGGTTTAGTTGGAGGACCCTTGCCTTATGATGTGGCAGTTCTTCTAGATGCTCCAGTGGGGTACTGGTCATTTGAAGAAGACTCGGGTGCGACTAGCTTTAGTGACGTTTCCGGCTCCACCAATATGGGTTCATGCTCAACCACAACCTGTCCTACGGCTGGGCAAACTGGAAAGATAGGTTCTAGCGTGAGATTTGATGGAACGGATGACATCATTTCGCTTAATGATACGGGAATTGTCAACACGTTCACCATGGAAGTCTGGGTCAAACCAGAAACCATGCACGAAATAGATAATGTGAGAGCAGACAATCCCATAGGTATTAATTATGATGGCACTTCAGGACAAAACTATATCTTCAATCCTGAGCAGGGAGAAGCGACTTGGGGAGGACCGCCAAAGGTTCATTTGGGGGCTGGTGCTTCTGTGGGAACTAATGGTGTCAGCCTTTACGACCATTCTAGTGATTATATACCCGCCGTGGTTGTTTCGTCGGGTACGCTCAATGATTGGACTCATATTGCCGTAGTTTATAATAACAGAACACCTAGTTTATATATCAACGGTCAATTGGTCGGCAGTGGAGTGCCAAGTACACCGTATACTGTCGTTCATCCCAGCAATAACATTGGAGGTGGAGTGTATGGAAATTTCCAAGGTTATGCTGATGAAATGGCTATCTATAACTCAGCTTTATCCCCCGAACAAATCCAAGCTCACTACAATGTCGGTCAAGGAACAAGCCCTTCAACACCATTGGGCGGATTGACGATTACCAGTGCAGATAAGGTTACGGCGAATCGGGGGATTCAGGTGAATACTATTGATCTGACGGCTAACCAGATTAGTCTTCAGGATGTTACCACGACAAGTAGTGGCAATGCTGTTAGTTTAACCGCCGATGAAATTAATTTGGCGGGAGGCGTGAATTCCGTAACCGGGATTGGAGATGTGCAGATTCAGCCTCGAACACCTAGCCAAGATATTGTAATTGCGGATAGTTCAGATACAGTCGCTTTAGATCTCTCCCTAACTGATTTGACAGCGCTACAAGATGGTTTTAACTCGATTACGATTGGACGATCTGATGGAACAGGTACAATTACGCTTAATTCCTTCAGCTTCAATGATCCGGTTACGATTGCTGGCGGATCAACCTTAATTGGACCTGATGTTGATACCATTTATCGGATTACGGGTACAGATTCAGGTGAGGTTAGCGGCTTTAACGAGTCTCTGTCCTTCGCTTCAATAGAAAATCTAACTGGAGGGACTGCCAATGATACCTTTCAATTGAATAATAGTGCTTCTATAAGTGGTAGGATTGACGGTGGGACGGGTAATGATAGTCTGATTGGTGCAAATACTGCCAATACCTGGACGATTACCGCCCCGAATGGGGGAAATATTAATGGAATGATTAATTTCTCTGCCATAGAGAATCTTACAGGTGGTGCTGAGAATGATAGGTTTCAAGTGAGTAATGGTGTTTCTGTGAGTGGCATTATTGATGGTCGAGAAAATAGTGATGAATATATCATCAATTTGAGTGACACAGGTAGCGCGACAACAACAATTAATGACTCAGGAACAACAGGTAGTGATAGGTTGACGATTAAGGGTACAGAAGCAACAGATAATGTAGAAATTACAGCAACTCAGTTAACGCGGGAGTCACAAACAGTAAACTATAACTCAAGTCTGGAAAATCTGGAGGTGGATGCTGGTTTAGGAAACGATAAAATTACGGTTAGTGAATCGTTGACATTTACAGGTAACGTTTCTCTAAGTACGGGTTTGGATGGCGGCGATATTACCACAGGCGATATTACGGCGAATGGGGGAATTACCCTGATGAGTCAACCGGGAATCATCACTACTGGTGACTTAAACGCTTCTGGGACAACGGGTGGAGCGATTCGTATAGAAGCAGGCGATCGCATCATTACAGGTAATATTGATACAAGTGGCACGATGGGGAATGGTGGCGATGTTATCCTCGACCCAGAAAATGGTATTTTAGTTGATTTTATCAATGCCCAAGGGGGAACCAACGGTAGCGGGGGTAAGATTGACATTACCACGCAACAATTTTTCCAAGCTAGGGGTACATTTTCCGACCAAAATGGAATCTCGGCTAGCATTTCTACGGCTGGCGGTGAGGGAGGCGGTGACATTATTATCCGACATGATGGTGGTGCGAGGAATACTACGTTTGATGTCGGAAATGCCCAAATTAACGGGACAGCCGGGGCGATTACAACAAGTTCGACGAATTCAATTTTGCCGCCGCAATCCTTCCCCGGTTCCTATACTCAGGGGGAGATTCAAATTATTACCCAAAATCCACCACCAGAACCCCCGCCACCACCAGAACTTCCAGTCTTGATTCGTGATGAAATTGTCAAAGATTTTCAAGACATCCAACCTTCTCTCCCACCACAAATTCCAGAACAAGAGTCTGAAGATTTGATTCTGCGAACCGTTGAACGCATTGATATTGCCCGTCTGTTGGATAAAAACCAGATTCCCCAAGCGGTATTATTTATCGATATTCTCTTTAGTGAAGAACTCGGTTCCTATATTGATCAACGAGTGAGTCGAGAGTTAAAATCCTTTGCCGATATTCAGGAACGTCTGAATGAGACAGGGGAAGCAACAGGGAAAAAACCAGCGGTTCTCTATACATTTGCCCGCGCCGAACAATTGGATTTAGTGTTAGTCACGCCTTCGGGAATTCCGATTCACAAAAGTATTCCCGCCGCCCGACGGGAGGTGCTACTAAAAAAAGTGGTAGAGTTTAGGCAAGATGTGACTGATCCGATTAAACGGAATACCAATAGTTACCTTGATTCTGCTCAGCAACTTTACCAATGGCTAATTGCACCCTTAGAAGCGGAGTTGCAAAAAGAGGGAATTAGCACAATTGTCTTCTCCATGGATGCTGGGTTGCGGGCAATACCCGTCGCCGCGTTGCATGATGGACAACAGTTTCTGGTGCAAAAGTATAGTCTAGGACTCATCCCCAGTGTCAATTTAACCGATACTCGATATCAACCCCTTGATGATGCCCAAGTTTTAGCCATGGGTGCGTCTCAATTTATAGATCAATCGCCTTTACCTGCGGTACCCCTGGAAGTCTCTATAATTGCCAATCAAATTTGGCAAGGGAAATCCTTTCTTAATGCTGAATTTACTCTAAATAACCTTAAATCTCAACGCCAAAACCAACCGTTTCGGATTATTCATCTGGCGACTCATGGCGAATTTCAGCCAGGAAAACCAGAAAATTCCTATATTCAGCTATTTGATACTAAATTGCAATTAGATCAACTGCGTCAACTGGGTTGGAATAATCCCCCTGTCGAGTTATTAGTCCTCAGCGCATGTCGTACCGCCGTGGGTGATGAAGATGCAGAGTTAGGCTTTGCTGGGTTAGCGGTGCAAGCGGGGGTAAAATCAGCGTTAGGAAGTTTGTGGTATGTCAGTGATGAAGCTACCTTAGGGTTAATGACTGAGTTTTATAGTCAGTTACACAATGCTTCGATTAAAGCAGACGCCCTGCGACAAGCCCAAATCACGATGTTGCAAGGGAATGTGCAGCTAAAAGGTGGACAATTGCAGGTGAATGGGAAAAACCTGGTTTTACCGCCAGAATTATCAAGGTTAGGAGATAGAGAACTTTCTCATCCCTATTATTGGTCAGCGTTTACGATGATAGGGAGTCCATGGTAAATAATCAGCCCATTATAGGGGCGGGTTTAGTCACATCTAGGTTAGGTCAGAAATGATAGTAGTGAAACCCGCCCCTACACACTCAAAACTTGTTCAGGGCGGGTTTAGTCACATCTAGGTTAGGTCAGAAATGATAGTAGTGAAACCCGCCCCTACAGACTCAAAACTTGTTCAGGGCGGGTTTAGTCACATCTAGGTTAGGTCAGAAATGATAGTAGTGAAACCCGCCCCTACACACTCAAAACTCTCTTATCCTTCATCCTTTGCCAAAAACTCTCGCATATACTGATTTACCAACTGGGGCTGTTCCTGCTGTACCCAATGACTACAATTCGGGATGTAGCGGATTTGGAAATCTTGCACATAATCCTTTGTATTATAGGTCAATTCTTTGCCCAAAGCGGTATCATTTTCTCCCCAAATCATTAGGGTGGGAATTTGCAGAACATCCCACTGATTCTGATTAAATAGTCCCGAAAAGGCATTGCGGTAGTAGTTAAGCATGGCAGTCATAGCACCCCGTTTAGCCGCCGCATCTTTGTAGGTGTTTAAGTCTGCTTCTGAGAAGGCACTTTTGTCAATTGCCATATCGTTCAAACTAGAGGCAATCAGTTGATAGTCATCCCACTGAAGCAGTAACTCTGGGAGTAAGGGAAGTTGAAAGAAGAAGACATACCAACTTCGCAAGAGTTGTTGAGGATTACTGCGTAACGCCTGGGTAAATTTGGCGGGGTGAGGAATATTCAGGACGATTAACTTATCAACAAGTTCGGGGTAAGTATAGGCAACATACCAGGCGATCATACCTCCCCAATCATGCCCGACTAGGACACAGCGTTCATCGCCTAATCCTTGAATAACTCCCTTAATATCGTTAACTAACTCGGTGATCTGATAGGCTGATAAATCTTTGGGCTTATCGCTGTCATTGTAACCCCGCAGATCAAGGGCAACGACTTTGTAATCCCTGGCAAATTCAGGGATTTGATGCCGCCAGGAGTACCAGAATTCGGGGAAGCCATGCAGCATCAGCATCAGTTTTCCTTCTCCCTGGGTGACGTAGTGTAGTTTGACACCGTTGGTGAGAATGTAATCGTCTTGCCAGGAGTCGGTTAGGGTAGACATGGATTTGACTTTATAGTATTTCTCGTAAGACAATTAATTAGCATTATAGTCATTTAATCGGGATGTATTACCATGCTTTTAAGGTTTAGGTAAAGAGTCCGCGATCGCTAAATTCTTTGTTAGCCGTTTGAGTTTGGGTTAGCTGGTGAATGGTGGTAAATTTTAGGTGTAGAAATAGACGCCGAATTTAAATGCGTCTTAGCTCACTGAAATTATAGCCCCGACTTCTTCAAGAAATCGGGGTTCTGGTGGGGAGATAGGGGAATGGGGAGAGTTAATCTTCCAGCTGTTTATATTCAGTGATATCAACGCTACAACCAATCAGACGATAAGGCTTATCCTGATCATCTCGCACCGCTAAGCCATGGGAAAGAAACCAGCGAATAGTGCCATCTTTTTGCAATATCCGGTGTTCCATGCCATAGTTGGTCGTTGAACCTTCTAGATGAGCATTGATTTCATTGTGGACTTGTTGGCGATCATTGGGATGAATCAGGTCTAACCAAGCGGCTTTACTATTCGCAATCTCGTTATCCTCATAGCGCAGTAGGGTTTTCAAATTAGGCGCTATATAGAACTCATCACTCTCCAGATTCCAATCCCAAATCCCCACGTTACCTGCTTTAAGGGCTATGGCTTGGCGTTCCTCACGGGTGTGAAGATCGGCAACCATTTGCTCCTGTTTTGCCAATTGCTCTTGTAGCAAGGCATTCGCTTGAGACAGTTGAGTGGTTCGTTCCTTTTCCCGTTTGGCTGAGGCGGTTTCTACCTGCTTGCGCTGGCTAATATCCCGCTCTATCGCCATCCAATGGGTATATTCCCCGTTCTCATCAACCACGGGGACAATATTGAGTTCTACCCAAAACTCGGAACCATCTTTGCGATAGTTGATCAACTCCGCCCGCACGGGTTCCCATCGGCATAGGGTATCACGAATTTTATCAGCTTGGATGCGATCGGTTTTGGGACCTTGTAAGAATCGCGGTGTCTTGCCAATGACTTCCTCAGAGGTGTATCCTGTCATCCGAGTAAAGCCCTGGTTGACATAAACGATCCGAGGACCTGGTTTGTCAATGGGTTCGGCTTCTGTAATGACGATCGCGTCATTAGCATTAAATACCGCCGACTCTAATAACCGCAGGCGTTCCTCGGCTTGTTTGCGTTTGGTAATATCGCGAACAAAACTGAGTGACACTAAGCGATCGCGGTACTCAATTACCCGAGAACTAATTTCCACCTGTACATGGGAGCCATCTTTACGCCGCAGGGCATGTTCAAAGATAATACTACCCGTTGCTTGCATCCGCTGACCGATTGTCCGTTGCCGATCCTCACCAATCGGCACATCAATATCGTGAGTCTTCAAATTCAGCAGTTCTTTGCGGGTATACCCCAGTCGTCTTGAGGCATTCTGATTGGCATCTAAAATGCGACTGGTGGATAGGTCAATAATAAAAATGGAATCGTTGGCGTATTCAAATAAGTGTCGATAATTCGCTTCCGATTCCCGCAGCGATTCTTCAACTCGTTTGCGTTCGGTAATGTCTCTGGCGGTACATATTACCGCTTCCACACTATTGTGGCTACCCAGAATCGGACTTAGGATGTACTCGTAATGACGCACACCCCCAAGGGTTGGGTAACTGATTTCATCAGTCAAAGGGAGTCGAGTGGCAAAGACGACTTCCCGTTGGTTATTAAACAGTTCGAGTCCTTCGGGAGGTAGGTTTAACTGCGGCACCGTTTTGCCCAAAATTTCGGCTTGGGACAAGCCAAACAGTTGCGCGATCGCTAGATTCACGTAGGTAAATCGTCCCATGCGATCCAGTACACAGATGGGGTCAGGAGACGCCGAGAGAACTTGGTCAAAGATTCGCGCTTGTTGCTGAATCCTCGTCGCCAGTTCTCGCAGTTCTGAGTCATCCTGATCTGGGGCAATGATCGGATAATTCAGGTCGAGTTGGGTTACTTGATTAGGAGGTGTCCAGGCTTGATCGGTATCCCCAATTTGATGATGATTCGTCGTTCCTGTCACCAACGTCCTCGGAATTGCCTCTAGACTTTGATTGGCTACCTGAGTTTCTTGGGTGAGTTGATTAAGCTGTTCTTTTAACTGCTTGTATTTTTTGTCTAATGTATTGAGTTGTTCCTGAAGTTCATCAACCGTGGTTGAGTGCGATTCATCAAGCGGGAAACCAAATGCCTGCTTGAGTGCCTCAATCACAACAGCCGTCCGATCCCGACCTGATGCCTCAGCCCGAGATCGAATTTCATGACTCAGTTGTTCTGGAAGTCTAAACGTCGCTATTTTACTGACCATTTTTTAGTCGATTTAAATTGTCGAGTTTACCGTTGTACAAGGACAGAACGCTGGATCTGTGCTGTTTTGCCAAGAAATCTGCGCGTTAGCTGATTGTACAAATGTTGCGGGTTAAACTCCTGGAATTTCCAAAACCGCTTTTTATTTTTATTCAGGGTGGTTGAGCGAAAGGGGGTTGCCCATTGCTTCAACTATAACCGTTCTCAGCATCTGTGGTATTACAGTATGACACCTAAATCAGAGTTGAGCAAACTCCTAGTGGGTTTAGATCGTACACCCTGAAAGGGTCTGATCGGGCAGACTCAAACATGTTTTAACAAAAAAACAGGACTTACGCTGATCAGCTACCGATATCCTGTTTTAATCGTTAACCCTCTGTTCGAGGTTGTGCGTAAGTCCTGAGAATGGGTTTCGGTGCTCTTGTTCAATTTTCTTTCCTCCGTCTATTAAGTTGCCTCAGCAATATGTCTTAAATCTTTACGTAGATTAGCGTAATGATTCGTCACAATTTTTGGCTCAACCTCGCCAACCGACAACGAAAAACGCCCGCCCTGGGCGCTTGTCTAGGGTGCATTTACTATATATTAGTTTAGTAGATGAGGGGTCTTACCCCCCACCCCTTTAATAAAACAACACAGTTATTAACAGACGCGCCATGGCGCATCTCTACGATGGTGGCAATTCCAGTGCGATCGCGCCGAGTAATCCTTTGCGAAAATCATTCAATAGCTGTCGCGCAGCACGCTCCCCGTCGCCTTGGTAGCGCGTCTGTGCCAATACCTGTAAGTAGGATTCACCGGTGATCCCAGTTGTATCTACATGATAACGCTCTTCTAAGGAAGAAGCGGGTGTGCGATCGCCTGTAGCCATATCCGACAATTGTTTGAGCAAATCCACAAAAGCCGAAGCAACCCGCTGATTGTCGTAAGACGCCTCACCAATGTCATCACAGATGGCTAACTTTAGAGCATTCTCTTGATTGTGCAGCTTGGCGGGGATAACACCAGGTGCATCCAACAATTCAATCTGATCGCTAATCCGCACCCAACGCAGTTGACGAGTGACACCGGGACGGCGGGCGCTGTCCACCACACGCCGCCCCAAAAGTCGATTAATCAGAGCCGATTTACCCACATTAGGAAAACCAATCACCACAGCGCGAACAGGACGGGGCTGCAGACCACGATTTTGGCGCCGCTGATTCATCTGTACTCCAGCTTGCTGCGCGGCTTGAGCGACCTCCCGCATCCCTTGTCCCTGCTGGGCATTTGTCCAGTAAGGCGTTTCCCCTTGCTCTTGAAACCAGGATGTCCACAACTGCTGCATCTTCGGCGTAATCAGATCCATGCGGTTGATCACTAAAACTCGGCTTTTATTCCCCACCCACTCAGCGGTTTGTGGATGATGAGTGGCAAGAGGAATCCGCCCATCCCGGACTTCGAGCACGACATCCACTCGTTTGAGCTGTTCCTTGAGTTGCCGTTCGGCTTTAGCAATATGTCCGGGATACCATTGAATGGTCGTCATAGGTGATTGGTCATAATTACGGCACAACTAGCACGGGACAGGGTGACAGATTAATCACGCGATTGGTGACGCTTTCGGAAGCACCATCCTCGGTTAATCCCAATCCGCGACAGCCCATAATAATCAGATCGGCATTAATTTCGTCGGCGACATCACAGATAGTAAACGGGGGTGAGCCTTCGCGACTCAGAGTTTTCGACTTAATCCCATACTCATTAAACATCGCTTGAGCGCCTTTGAGTAGTTCGGCAACCATCTCCGGGGACATGATGTCCGGACTTGGCGATGGGTCATCCGGGTTGGGTTTTTCGACCACCGAGAGCAGAACTAAGTTGCTTTCATACTTTTGGACGATATTGACGACAACTTCCGCTGCTTCACGGGCTTCTCGGCTTTGGTCAAGGGGAAATAAGACAGTCTTAAACATTGTAATCACCTTGAGAGACACGGACTCCGGTAAAATGTGGACGGGAAAAGAGAATAAATACTCTTGACCCTAATGATTGAGTTGATTGCTCTATAGATGTACATCTGGGGGTAATCATTAAGCATACAACCACTGGCACGCGATCAGAGCGCAAAGCATCAGATACAGGCAATTAGAGGAGAGTATTACTGTGTCCAAAAAAACTGTAGCAAATTTAAGTGAGTCCGATTTAGCTGGAAAACGGGTATTGGTGCGAGCCGACCTGAATGTGCCACTGGATGAGAATGGCACGATCACCGATGATACCCGCATCCGGGCGGCGTTACCGACGATCCAGGATTTAATCAAAAAGGGTGCCAAGGTGGTTCTGTGTAGCCACTTAGGGCGTCCTAAAGGACAAGTGAAGGACAGCCTGCGCCTAACACCCGTGGCAAATCGTCTTTCCGAATTACTGGGTCAAACGGTGATCAAGTGCGATGACTGTATTGGCGATGCGGTTAAGTCTCAGATTGACAGCCTGGATAATGGTCAGGTGGCGTTACTGGAAAATCTCCGCTTCCACCCAGGGGAAGAAAAGAATGATCCGGAGTTTACCAAAAAGTTAGCCGCCCTAGCCGATGTTTATGTCAATGATGCCTTTGGTACGGCACACCGCGCCCATGCTTCGACAGAAGGCGTCACCCATCACCTGAAGCCCTCTGTGGCGGGATACTTAATTGAGAAAGAACTCCAGTATCTGCAAAATGCGATTGAAAATCCACAGAAGCCTTTAGCCGCGATTATTGGTGGCTCTAAGGTGTCGAGTAAGATTGGCGTAATTGAAACCTTACTGGATAAGGTGGATAAACTGCTGATTGGTGGTGGTATGATTTTCACCTTCTATAAAGCCCGTGGCTTGAGTGTCGGCAAGTCATTGGTGGAAGAGGATAAGCTGGAGTTGGCAAAGTCCTTGGAAGCGAAGGCAAAGGAAAAAGGTGTTGACTTACTCTTACCCACAGATATCGTGATTGCCGATAACTTTGCCGCTGACGCCAATTCCCAAACCGTAAGCATTGAATCGATTCCTGATGGATGGATGGGGCTAGATATTGGTCCTGATTCGGTGAAATTCTTCCAAGACGCATTAGGCGATTGTAAGTCGGTGATCTGGAATGGACCCATGGGGGTATTTGAGTTTGATAAGTTTGCCGCTGGTACTGAAGCGATCGCGCGGACTCTAGCCGATCTGACCAAGAAAGGCACAACCACGATTATCGGTGGTGGTGACTCGGTTGCGGCTGTGGAAAAAGTTGGTGTGGCTGATCAAATGAGTCATATCTCCACAGGTGGTGGGGCGAGTCTGGAATTACTTGAAGGTAAGGAGCTTCCCGGTATTGCCGCATTAGACGACGCTTGATGGTATCATTTCACGTCTCTACCTGATTTCGGGATAAGGGCGGGTTTTGTTGTTCATTGATTTCAGCAATAGCTGACTTTAGTTCCTAAACCCGCCCCTATCATTGACTAATTACTTACTTAAGGCATCATTTTCCAACCCGATTAATTATTGGCGGTTCTGAAAACTTCGACTAAAGCCTGATAAGCTGGTTTTGGACGATAGGATTTATCAAAAATTAAGGGCAAGTCTGGCTGACCGACAAAGCCAGGAATCCAGGTAAATTTATCGGTAAATCCCCAGGTGACAAATGCTGTACAGTTGGGCGCATTTAGACAGACGCCTAGCATATTCTGATAAACCGTTGCCTGTTTGACCAATCTTTCTTCCTCAGTTCCTGTACCGTTGTGGATTTGTACATCCATTTCAGTAATATGTACCTCTAATCCCAACTCCTCCAACCGCTTGATATTGGCGGTTACATCTTCTGGTTTAGGCGGATTTTTGATACTTTTGTGCATCTGCAAACCGACGCCATGAATGGGGACATCTTTCTCTAGCAAATCCTTAACTAAGGCGTAAATAGCATCAGATTTTTCGCCTAATCCTTCTCCGCCATAATCATTATAAAATAAGAGTGCTTGGGGGTCAGCTTCATGAGCCCAGCGAAACGCCAACTCGATGTAGTCAGATCCAATTCCTTGTTGCCAAATTGTTTTTCTGAGAGAATCTTTACCGCCAACGGCTTCATTGACAACATCCCAGGCAGAAATTTCACCTCGGTAGCGACTGACTACGGTAAAGATATGCCGCCGCAAAATCTCTATCAACTCCTCCCGTGTCCACTCGGTTTCAGTTAACCAGTCGGGTAGCTGTCGATGCCAAACCAAGGTATGACCGCGTATTTGCATCTGATTGGCTTTGGCAAAGGTAACGATTTCATCAGCAGCGGTAAAATCGTAGCGATCGCGTTCTGGATGAATAGGCTTAAATTTCATCACATTCTCAGGCGTAACCATGTTGAACTCCCGCGCCAATACCTCCTGATAGGTGGAATCGTCGCCAAGGGCTTTTATCGATACGGCTGCGCCTATGTAGATGTTTTGTTCTTGGGCTAAAGCACGCAAGGTTGTATCGCCTGGTTGGGAAATGGCAGGGAGAGAAATGAGTAATGTTACTATTAATCCTAAGAGAATTAAGGCGCTAAAGCTGAGGATTTTTTTAATCATTTTAATCTCATTTATTTAAGGTATATATATGATATAGTACTTATTTTCCTATCTAGGTAATCATTAAGTCTTTGTATCAATCTTATGGGGAGTATAGTTTAGCAGATATCACTAACGGCTAAAATCCCTCCATTTCTCCTATCTCTAAGCGGTAATCAAATACTTTTCCGCTCATACACCTGTTAAAGCGGGTACTCGGTTAGCTTGGGCTTTTTGTAAATCCACGGTAAGATTTTCACCACTGCGACGGGCTTCCCAGGAACCGGAATCAACGCCACCGATACTCCACTGTCCATGCATAAAGTCTTCCGATTCCGAGATTGTACCCGTGTAACTAATGGGATAGTTAGAACTCGCGAGATAACGCTTAATAAAGCTAATTCGGCGTCCAACAACTTCCCCAGTTAGTGAGGCTTCGCCCAAGTAGCTGTCATCTAAGATATTACCCGTCACAGTATTGCCACTGTGTAGCAGTGTTGCCTCAAATCTCGTGGGAACGTCCCACTGCCAATAGGTTCCTAGCCAAGTACCATTTACATCTGCCATCGGAGAAAAATTTAGAGGATAAGGGATGCGATCGCTATTTTAGCTAACTCCAATTCAATTCTGAAACCCATCCATCTAAATAAAGCAATTATAGCTGGTTTTCTCCAGAGGAAAACACCAATTATTTATATTGAGAATACATTAGACACTAGCTAAATTCTTGGCTGGGACTAGAATGTTTTATTGCAGATGATAAATTATCGGCATGGTCAATACCAGTCTGCGATCGCGAAATACAATCAATAGAATAGTACAAGAACGCCGCCGCGATCGCATCCCTACGGGAGTCTTCAGTTCAGCCTGGGTTGTATGATTTAACATGGAGGAGAGATGACTTTAAGGAGGAGAATCCTAATGACGTTGCCAGAATTACAAAAGCAAGCTTTACAATTACCGATTGGCGATCGCTGGAAATTAGTGCAAACTCTGCTGGAGTCTCTACAATGGGAAACTCGTTCCGTGGTGAAAAAGGGTAACTTGTCTCGGTTGCGAGGAATTGCCAAAAGTACAAATAAGTTGAGTGATGAAGAAATTACCGAGAATTACATTAGAAAATGTCGATATGGAGACGATTTCACTGAGTACCAATCCTCAATTTATTGAATTAATTGAGCGTTTACGGGAACGTCGTCGCGCTGAGGGAGGAATTTCTAGCACAGAAATGCGACGTAGACTGGGATTGGGCAACGAAGATAGTTTCTAGTTATAATATCATCCATCAGCCAAACATCAGTATCCGGAGTGCCGGACAACACAAACTGACAAATATCAACCTCGACCGTCCTGGCGATCGCTTTGAATGATATATGAGCATATTGAATGATGAGAAAAATTCTCTATTTAAAGATGATTCTGCGACAGAAGGCAGACTACTACCTGCCATAGAGGAAATAATTAAGACAGAGCTAAGTAATTTTAATCAATCAGTATCTATTACAAAGCGGAATCAAATTCCAGATACACCTCAAATACCAATTCAGAAGCCTACTCATTGGTTAAAGATTCCAGATGTAATTTGTTGTTTTGTCGATATGGAAGGCTCTACGAAACTCAGCGCTGGTTTGCATGATAAGACAACAGCAAAAGCGTATCGGCTTTTTACAGAAACAGCTATCAGAATTTTTCATGACTTTGGAGCTGCATACATTGATATAAAAGGAGACGGAGTTTTTAGCCTATTCAATCAAAATCAACCCTATGTAGCTCTCGCTGCAAGTGTTTCATTTAAGACATTCGTTTATGATCATTTTACGCCACAGGTAAAAAAACTTACTGATAAAGATGTTGGTGGTCATTTTGGAATTGATCAGAAAACTGTTTTGGTTCGCAGATTTGGCTTAAAAAGATCTCAGAACAGGACAGACAGACAAAATGAGGTCTGGGCTGGCAAACCTATAAATATGGCAGCAAAACTAGCCAGTTTATCTACTGATAATACACTTTGGGTATCGGACAGATTTTTCCGTAATCTTAAAGACGAAAAGGCTATATATTCTTGTGGTTGTCCCAACGGTGAAACAAAACCGCTTTGGCAAAAAGAAAATGTATCTAATGACAGCAGATTTGATTTCGATACCGCTTATAGTCTCGGCAGTAATTGGTGTAAAAAACATGGTAAATTGTTTTGTAAAAGATTATTAGAGCTAGACAAAATAAATTAAATTTTACTTTCAGTGTTATTGTATATGGATATTACAGAGAAACTATTTTCTATTCTCCAAACAGTAAATGATTGGCTCAAATTTGCCGAGGCAAAGAATGCAGTTCTTTTGGCTTTTTGTGGGGCTGGAATTACTGCTATGACCACCTATCTTAGTGCAGCTACAAATATAGATAAATCACTGCAAATAGGCTTGATTATCTCCATATCATTACTATGTATTAGTTCACTAATTTCTTCTTTGTCATTTCTTCCTAAAACTGATATTGAACATTTTATTTGGTTGAGAACGAAACCGAAAAGACAATCTAAATATAAGCGAAAAGACACTGATAATTTTTATTTTTTCAATGACCTTAAAAAATATGATCCCAACGATCTATTAGATTCTATGAATAGATTATATTTTCAAAACCAGGTACAGACACCATATCGAAAAGAAGATTTAGATATAGCGAACCAAATAACTATAAACTCAGAAATTGCATCAACAAAATTCATGTTATTTAGGATTTGTTTATGGTTGTTGATATTTTCAATTATTGCCATTTTTATTTTCTTGTTAATTAGTTTTTTATTTTAAATTGATAATAATTTAATCTTTAGAAATTGAGAATTAGTAGGAATCGTTAATTAATACAGTCAATACATCTTAAGGAAAATTATCAGATGGTTCAGTATCGCTATAACTCTCTCGAAGATTATCTTATATCTAATCCTCTCACAGTAGACGGTACGCTAAATGATGGTTGGGGAGCTAGCTTTCCTGTAAAAGGGAGGGAAATAGAAGCAACTATTTTATACTCTGACATTTCATATTTTTCAGCAAGAACTCTGGAGTTGTCTTCAACAGAAATACTGATTTTTGTTAATAACTTTTTTGCTTGGATTACTGCTGAAGCACTTCGAGAGACTCATGGAATCGTTGATAAATATATAGGCGATGAAATCATGATTGTTTTCTCGAAAGAATTTGGTTCTGAAGACCCTTTTAAAGAAGCGGTTCAAGCAGCAAGCTGGATGAGTGAGCATGATCCACTTGGTTTCTGCCCTCACACAGGGATTTCTAGCGGACTTGTTACAGTTGGATATGTAGGGACACCCATCAAATACCTAGCCGTTTACGGGTTTCTAACAGCGATAATCGTTTAGTTGAACCCGAACGGCGTACTAAAAATTCCATGAATTCCTGATTTTGACTTCCAAAGCACTTTCGGCGGTGAACCATAAAGACGGCTAAGCTCAGCAAAATCAGCATCTTGTGTCACAATACAAAACTCTTGAACTTTGGCAAATTCCCAAATATCACTGTCATCGGCTTCAGTCATACCCTCAAATTGAACATGACTAGAATCTGGGAAAATATCTGCAAGCCGAGTCACCAGTTTACGGCTTAGATTTTGGTCAAACAATAGCTTCAAGTCTCACCTACCACAGCAATAATACGACGTTCTCGATCAGCCGCAAATGCCAAACACGCTCGGATATCTTCTTCTGTCAACTCCGGGAAATCATCTAAAATTTCTGCATGGGACATCCCCGCCGCCAACCAGCCCAACACATCATACACAGTAATCCGCATTCGTCTAATACAAGGCTTCCCGCCACGCTTACCGGGTTCGATGGTGATAATGTTTCTATAACTCATAACTTGACCTCAACTATAAATTATCATCTCATATACTATCGCCTCAAAAACCTCTGCGTCCCTCTGCGTAAACCTCTGCGCCCCTCTGCGTTAAAAAAACATATTACTAGCAGGAATAAACCCCCAAAAACAACCCAACTTTTCAAGAGAAATCTAGAAACCAACAAAAGTCTGGGCGGGTTCATTCACATCCCTTGTGCAACCGAAAAGATAGTAGTAAAACCCGCCCCTACAGAGACACCACATACCGTAAACAGCAAGAACAACGCCCCCTCACAACCAATGGCAGAGGCAACGCTAAGATCATCAAGGACAATTACCCGCCATTACCCTCATGTCTGATCTGACCAAGATTGCCTCCAACCCTACCCCATCCCTAAACGGAAACCAACCCCCCAGCAACACCATCCGCATCCGGGGAGCCAGACAACATAACCTAAAAAACATTAACCTCGATCTCCCGCGCGATCGCTTAATCGTCTTCACAGGCGTCTCTGGTTCCGGCAAATCCTCTCTCGCCTTCGATACCATCTTCGCTGAAGGACAACGCCGCTACGTCGAATCCCTCAGCGCTTATGCCCGTCAATTCCTGGGACAACTGGATAAACCCGATGTAGACGCCATTGAAGGCTTAAGCCCTGCTATCTCCATTGACCAAAAATCCACCTCCAATAATCCCCGTTCCACCGTGGGTACTGTTACCGAGATTTACGATTACCTGCGCCTATTATTTGGTCGAGCCGGAGAACCCCATTGTCCGATCTGCGATCGCAACATCGCCCCTCAAACCATTGACCAAATGTGCGATCGCGTTCTGGAACTCCCCGATCGCACCAAGTTCCATATCCTCGCCCCTGTCGTCCGGGGTAAAAAAGGCACACACAAGAAGCTACTCTCCAGTTTAGCCGCCGAAGGATTTGTTCGCGTCCGCGTCGATGGCGTGATCCAAAATCTTTCTGATCCAATTGAGTTGGATAAAAATTATACCCACACCATTGAAGTGCTGATTGACCGCTTAATCAAAAAGCCTGGACTACAGGAACGTTTAACCGACTCCCTCGCAACTTGTCTCAAGCTTAGCAGTGGAATTGCGGTGATCCAGGTATTAAATGATACATCGGCAGAGTCAGCCGGAGTCCGACCAGACTCAAATTATATACGTACTGACGAAGAAAATGCAACCTCTTCTGAACAAGAAATCCCCCAAGAAATCGTCTTTTCAGAAAACTTTGCTTGTCCCGAACATGGCGCTGTCATGGAGGAATTATCCCCTAGACTCTTTTCCTTTAACTCCCCCTATGGCGCTTGTCCTCACTGTCACGGATTAGGCAATTTACGCACCTTTTCCCCCGAACTCGTTATCCCCGAACCCAGTCAACCCATATACTGTGCGATCGCGCCTTGGTCGGATCGAGATAATTCCTATTATCTATCCCTGCTTTACAATATCGGACAAGCTTATGGTTTTGAACTGGGAACGCCGTGGCAGAAACTAACACCCGAACAGAAACAGGTGATTCTCTACGGGGCGGATAATCCGATTTGGATCGAAGAATTTAACGATTACCGCCGTTATCGGGGGGTACTTCCGATCCTGCAAAAGCAATATGACGAAACCAGTTCCGATACTTATAAGCAGAAATTAGATCAATATTTAGTCGATCAACCCTGTGAAGTCTGTAAAGGGAAACGGTTGAAGCCAGAAGCCCTCGCGGTAAGGCTGGGACAGTATCGGATTACTGATTTAATTGAAGTTTCCATCGAGGAAAGTCGCCAACGGATTGACCAATTCCAACTCTCATCCCGTCAGGCAAAAATAGGCGAACTCGCCCTTAAAGAAATTAAAGCTCGATTGCAATTTCTCTTAGATGTTGGCTTAGATTATCTCACACTAGATCGGGCGGCGATGACCCTTTCTGGGGGAGAAGCCCAACGAATTCGGCTAGCGACTCAGATTGGCGCGGGATTGACGGGGGTTTTATATGTGTTAGATGAACCGAGTATTGGGTTACATCAACGGGATAATGGGCGATTATTAGCAACTTTGCAGAAATTGCGGGATTTGGGTAATACCTTAATTGTAGTGGAACATGATGAAGAAACCATTCGCACGGCTGATTGGATTATTGATATTGGTCCAAAAGCGGGAATTCATGGTGGCGACATTGTGGTTCAGGGAAATTTCACCGAATTACTCAATAGTGAAACCTCGTTAACGGGAGCCTATTTATCGGGACGCCAGAGAATTGAAACACCAGGAGAACGGCGCAAAGGTAACGCGCGATCGCTGGTGATCAAAAATGCCCACCGAAATAATCTTAAACATATCGATGTGGAGATTCCTTTGGGTAAGTTGGTTTGCATTACAGGAGTTTCCGGTTCGGGTAAATCCACCTTGGTCAACGAACTCCTTTATCCGGCGTTACAAAATCACCTGAGTCGCAATGTACCGTTTCCCAAAGAGTTAGATAAGGTTAAGGGATTGAATGGGGTAGATAAAGCAATTGTAATTGATCAATCTCCAATTGGTAGAACCCCCCGTTCTAATCCCGCCACCTATACCGGGGTATTTGATGTGATTCGCGGACTCTTTGCGGAAACTATTGAAGCCAAAGCTAGAGGGTATAAAGCCGGACGGTTTTCTTTTAACGTTAAAGGGGGACGCTGCGAAGCCTGTGGCGGACAGGGAGTTAATGTGATTGAAATGAATTTCCTCCCCGATGTTTATGTGCAATGTGAGGTATGTAAAGGCGCAAGATATAACCGAGAAACCTTGCAGGTGAAATATAAGGGATATTCGATTGCTGATGTTTTAAATATGACAGTGGAGGAGGCGTTAGAGGTATTTAAGAATATCCCCCGTGGGGTGAATCGTCTGCAAACTCTCGTGGATGTGGGATTAGGATATGTACATTTAGGACAACCTGCACCTACCTTATCCGGGGGAGAAGCGCAGCGGGTGAAATTGGCGACAGAGTTATCGCGACGAGCGACAGGAAAGACGTTGTATTTAATTGATGAACCAACAACGGGGTTATCGTTTTATGATGTGCATCATTTATTAAATGTGTTGCAGCGATTGGTGGATAAGGGTAATTCGGTTTTGGTGATTGAGCATAATTTAGATGTGATTCGTTGTAGCGATTGGGTGATTGATTTGGGTCCTGAAGGTGGGGATAAAGGAGGAGAAGTGATTGCGGTGGGGACACCGGAGGATGTGGCGGAGAATGAAAAATCCTATACGGGGATGTATTTAAAGGAGGTGTTGAAGCAGTATCCGTTGAAAGTAGAAAGTGCTAGTTCTTAGTTGGGGAAATGTAAGGTTATGGAGGGGAACGAATATATTTTTTTAACGCAGAGGTTCGCAGAGGGTAGCGCAGAGGTTCGCAGAGAATTTTGGAGTGTAGTGATTTCCTAGTGCTAAGGGTTCGCATAACTGTAGGGGCATTATCCTTGCGCCTTTATTGATTTGAAACAAATATATAATATTATGGTATATGAATTGGAATAGACTTTTAGGACTATTGGCTGAAAGAGAAAGGATTGACCCAATATGACTGACGAGGATCAAACACGGGTAGAACACTTTGCTACCCTTAAGTCTAAGTACAAAGCCACCGACTATGAAGACTCATCCCCCGCGAGTCTGCTGTATTTTATCCTTCGGAAAGCTGACTTGGGAATTCAGCTAGCCGAGATAGAGGCAATTTGGCTCACCGTTACGTGATTCAGATATTACCTGGCTCAACGAACATGAGCTATTTGAAACTTTGACAGTTATCCAGGAACAAGAAGCGGTAATGGAATCTGAATTTGCTCAACTCAAAGATAAGTACCAAGCGACTAAACACCCAAATTCGTCTGTATCCAGTCCGCTGTATCTTATTCTAAAAAATCTTGAGGCAGATCAGCCGTTAAGTAAGTCACAAATAGACTGGCTGGAGGCTCATGAACCGACTGAAACTATTAATATTGTTCGGGAGTTGGAAGAGAAGCGGCACTTTACTGAACTGAAAACAAAGTATAAAGCGAGCCAATACGAAGATTCATCACCCTCTAGTCACCTATACAAAGTCCTGAAAAAACTTGAATCAGAACATCCGCTAGGTGAACAGGATATTAATTTTCTAAAAAAGCGTCAATTAACTGATATAATTACCATCGCTCAAGAGCAATACGCAGCGACGCTAAAGTCCAAGATTGAATTAGGAGATAAACTGGAGGAGTCAGAGGTAGACTGGCTGAAAAATAATGGACGGGAGAATATAATTGCGATCGCGCAAGCCAAACACTTCGCGACTCTCAAGTCCAAGTATAATGTTTCGGACTATAAAGATACATCTCCCTCTAGCCCTTTATATGCGATTCTGAACAAGTTAAAGAAAGCCGAACGTTTGGAACCAAAGGATGTGGCTTGGCTTCAGGAGAATAAAATTTATGAATGGCTTTCACTGTTATCTGGGAAAATTGCGCTCGCCTACCACAAAATTGAAGCCAATTTTTACGAACAAGAGTATCAGCGCACTGGCAACAAATGGAATTTGCCCAATGCTAGCAGTCATTGGCGTAAGGCAGATAAACCCAGACAGGCATTAAAACTGACAGAAAACCTAGACTTTGACAAAATTAAAGAAAATAAGCTAAAATCAGCCTTATTAACCACTAGGGGTGGACCCGCATTTCTCACAAAAGGCGTGATTGCGAATAGCAGAAACCTTACCAGACAAGGATTTAAGCCCATTTCTTCACCCCCAGTTGCACAGAACAGTGTGTTGCGCCTTCAAGCCTCTGAATAATCATTTTTCTCAACCTA
>NZ_JAVJRX010000081.1:0-19450 GCF_040219735.1 Coleofasciculus sp. G1-WW12-02
CAGTTATCAGTTATCAGTTATCAGTTATCAGTTATCAGTTATCAGTTATCAGTTATCAGTTATCAGTTATCAGTTATCAGTTATCAGTTATCAGTTATCAGTTATCAGTTATCAGTTATCAGTTATCAGTTATCAGGAGCAGGGGAGCGGAGGAGCAGGGGAGCGGAGGAGCAGGGGAGCAGGGGAGCAGGGGAGCAGGGGGAGAAAATTTCTATAGCTTATTACTCTTTTTCTGTTGACTGTTGACTGTTCCCTGTTGACTGTTAACTGTTGACTGTTGACTGTTAACTGTTAACTGTTCACTTCAATCGTCCTGACTTAAGAATGCTGACAATTAACCACAACCCTAAAAAACTGGCAACACCGAATAGGACATTACTCAACAGTGAAAGCTGACTTGTTTGCGCTCCTGTCGAGATAATCGCGGCACCCATAATCAAAGACCCTACCAAAATACTAAACGAAAGCCGATTGGCTGAATCATCCAAACTCCGGCGCAGAGGGTCAATATCTCGAATTATGATATTCCACTTTAAGGTTTCTGAGGTGATTCGGTCAAGAAGTAACTCCACCTGACGGGGAGATTGCAACGAGAGGCTTTTGATATCCAGAGCAGTTCGGAGAAAGGTTTGCAAGGGATTTGAACCCAAAAGCTGACGCCGAAATAAATCGGTCATCAAGGGTTTGATTTCGTCGAGGAGATTTACCTCTGGATTAAAAGTACGAGCCACCCCTTCTAAGTTGGCTAGACACTTGGAATATAATCCCATATTACTAGGTAAGCGGACTCGGTTATTTCGGGCAAGTTCCAGGATTTCATAAAAAACCTCACTGAAGTTGATTTGTGAGACGCTGAGGTTGTAGTATTTTCTCAGCATGCGATCGTAGTCATTTTCCAACCGCGATAAGAGTACGGGTTGACCGGACTCAGACAGTTGCAGCGTTAACTGGGCGCAGCGTTGAGCATCTAAATCCACGATCGCGAGTAACATTTCGGTTAAAATTTGCTGGGTACGTGGGTCTAAACGCCCAACCATTCCGCAGTCCAAAAGCGCCACGCGACCATCTTGGAGGTAGAATAAGTTGCCCGGATGAGGATCAGCATGGAAAAAACCATCCACATAGAGTTGCTGAAAAAAGGCACGAAATAACAGCGTAGTAATTTCTTTGCGCTGTTCCATCTCAGTTTTGCTATCCGCGCCATTTTGCTCTACCGAAAACTGGGCTTCGAGAATGGGTTTACCCTCTAACCATTCCATCACCATCAGTTTCTGTGTCGTCAACTCCCAATAAATAGCGGGAACCACGATTTGCGTTGGGTCAAACCAGCGACTTCTGGAAAGATTGCGCCGTAATTGGTCAGTATAGCTGGCTTCTTTGGTAAAATCGAGTTCTGCTTCTAGGGCGTTGGCAAACTCATCCGCCAAAGCCACGACATCATAGTCTTGTCCAAAATCGGTGCGCGAGACTAAATCGGCTAAACTTTTAATTATCGCGATATCCTGAGGAACAACCTTATCAATTCCTGGACGCTGAACTTTCAGCGCTACCTCCTGACCATTTTTTAAGGTAGCTCGATGGGTTTGGGCAATAGAACCAGCAGCAACGGCTCTGGGATCAATTTTGGCAAAGGTTTCTTCTAAGGGTTGTCGTAGTTGTTTTCGCAGCAACACTTCAACCTCACTCCACGCCACAGGTGGTACTCTAGCTTGGAGTTCCGAGAGAGCATCAATATAATCGGCGGGTAACAAATCGGGACGAGTACTCAACAACTGTCCCAGCTTCACATAAACCGGTCCCAATTCTGTTAGCACGTTACGCAGCACCTCTGGGGGAGGTAATTGTGGTTTGTCAGTCTTGCTACCGGTTAGCAGTCTTCGCATGTACTCCCAACCATTGCGGAAGACGACTTCTAGAATGTCACGTTGTCGAGAGCTGTTTTGAGTTAAGGAGAACATAATTTATACTGATAGGCTTGGAATTGAGGTTAGTCTAGGAGTCAGGAATCAGCAGTAATCTAATCCCTTAACTCAATGATTCTATATTTACTATAAGAAATAATTTAAGAATTGCAGGGATTTCCCAGGCTGACAATCAGTCTACAGGATTAAGTTTTGAAATAAAATCGGAATCAACACATTTCGACTTGCCTGCATCCTACAGGTTACTCAACTTACACAGCCGTTGTCAGTTCGATAAGATACACTTAAAGACTACATAGCCAACGTGAGATAGAAGCCAGTTGATCTTCATCCGTTAAGTTAGCTGCATTTGTCAGCGTTTCTTCCTGTAGCTGACGCCAGATTTCACCTGCCATTGCCTTGGCGATCGCGGCTCCAATAAAGAAGGTATGCGGTTTTAGTTCACGAGTCATAAATGCTTGATTGATTCGGTAGAGTGCTGAACGAGCTGTCTTCCAATGTTCATCAGCACCAGCCGGATCAATGCCGCCTTTTAGTTCTCCGAGAGCCAGGTAAACAGTAGGAAGTTTATAGGTTGCTTTAGCCAGTTTTTTTGTCGCCAACTCTTGGGGACTACATCTTAACAGGCATAAATCTACATTGTTTCTTATAAAAGGCACAGTTAAGTTATAGATAAGAGTCCGGCTTTGCTGATTATTTTTCCAACTTAACCCTTTTAATTGCAATTCAATGTCTACATCTTCATCAGTCATTTGCAGCCATTGATTCGTTCTTGAATGTAGCCACTGATAAGATTTACCTGCAACAGTCAAAGTAGATAGCAACATACGAGTTAACTTCCGTTGGGCTAAGATTCCACCAACATTCCCCATGGAACCGCCAAGGGTATCTCCTCGTATAAGCAGAAATCGAAAGACTAACTCCTCAATAAAATTTGCGCCTGCTGGCTCAAGGAAATTTTCGATTAATCCCCGAATTGCTGCCATTTTATCTTGAGAATCTAGATAACCCGCCTCTTTATCCAAAACACCTGCTGCTGTTAATAATGCTGGTTGTATGTCCTCGATATCAGCTAATTCAATAGGTGTTTTGATTTGAGAAGCAGCCGCTTTCAAAACCCTTGCTTGCTCGACAAAGGGTGTAGCACGTCGATTTTTTTCTAAAGCTAAAGCGACAAAACCAGATCGAATTGCTGCATAAGGAGTCACTAAGTCATCACTAGAATTTAAATGCTGACAATAGGGCTTATCCGTTGTCATCAGCATTTTCTCCACACATAAATACACTTACGCAATGGTTCTCGCCCGTGTGCGCCCATTTGTTGACTACTATTGCCTTTGCCATTGGGTAAAACGAGAATAGTTTCAACATCAAATCCTAGTTTTTCGGCTAAATCTGAAAGAATCAGATCCACGGAAATACTAGCTCCAGCATAGCGAACATTAAAGTAGCGATATCATCAGTAGTAAGGTTGGAGGCTATTAGTTTCCGAATGGTAATGAGTTCTTGACCAATGGGCAGTAACTCAATTCCTTGGGCATTGACACCCATTTCGCTAGCGACAAATAGGGCTGTACCACTCCCAGCGAATGGATCTAATATTGTGCCGTTAGTAATCCCATAACGCTGCAATAGATAGTCCACCAAAGCAGCAGAAAAGGCTTCCTTATACTTATACCACCGATATATTGAGCGAGTTTTATTGGCTTGATAACTAACCAGGGAGCGGTTAAGCTGCTCATGGACAATTAACTTGCTGTTGAAATGTTTTGATAATTTAGAGTCTAGGTGTTCAATTTCACCTAAACTGGGTTGAACTGATACCATTTACACTAAGGAGGTGGACACAATTAAAGTTAACGGTTGAGATTAGGGAACTGCTTAACAGGGAACAGTAAGGGTTTGAGGGCAATTTACAAAACTTAATACAGTACCGTTTTCTTTTGTCCGACTACTTATGCACGGGTAAGCAGATTTTAATGTAATGGTGTAGGACAGCTAATTTGATAGGTTAGATGGGGCTTGTAGTAAGGGCTTTAGCCCTATATTCGGTTGGGTTTCCTTGTGTCAACCCAACCTACAACCTATTCCACAATTTTAGCTGTGTCAGTCCAGTAGTGGTGTAGCACATCTAATTTGATAGATTAACATCCAGCCACTGTAGGGGCGCACGCGACCTGCGCCCGATTCAATCTTCACATCTAATCTGCAATTTTAGCTGTGTCACGCCAATAGCCAATTTAGCTGACTAATTCGGTTTCTCTTACTTCAGCAGAAACCTTGGCTTGTTCCGCTAAATACTCCGCTAATTGTGCTTCAATATTATCCCGGACAATTTGACGATACTCCAGAAAATGCTCTAGATGAGCGCAATTGACAATATAACGCTCAAAGATGCGGGGATTGTTTTGCAAAATGGAGAATAATTGACGCCAAAATTGGAACCGAGTGGAACGCTTAATTCCCTGTCGCCACATAATAATTAATAGCGCCCGCAGAGTCATCCAGTCAGGTATCTTAAATTTGCGCTTATGGGGCGTGGGTTGCATCTGGAGGAAATGGCGATGCACTCGCCCCAGATAACGGTGGGGTTCGTACAGTTCCCAGAAACAACTGACATATTCGCGAGCGAGTTCTTCTACAGGACGAGTGGGGATAAAATTAATTAGGGTTCCTTGGTGAATATTCGCTTCCTTATCTTCTTCTAACAGACGTTCCTCTCGCTTAAGTCGATGCCATAACGCCGTATTAGGCAGAGCCTGAAGCATACTCACCATGGCTTGGGGAATGGCTGTAGCTTCTACAAACTCGATAATTCGATCGCCTGCTTTGGGTTTTTCTCCATCAAAGCCAATAATAAACCCTGCCATCACCCGCAGTCCAGTGCGATTAATGGTTTGTACCGCTTCCATCAGAGAGTTGCGAGTATTTTGGAATTTTTGGGTGAGGGATAGACTCTCCGTATCCGGTGTTTCAATTCCCAAAAACACACCCGTAAAGTTAGCCGCTATCATCAGATCTAGCAATTCCTGATCCTGTGCCAAATCGACGGAAGCTTCTGTGCTTAAGCGGAAAGGATAGCCGTGTTCTGCCATCCACGGTCCGAGTTCTCGCAATAATAGCTTAACGTTCCGCTTATTGCCAATAAAGTTATCATCCACGAGGAAAATGGAACGCCGCCACCCCAAGTCATAGAGTCGTTGTAATTCGGCGAGTAGTTGCGCTGGGCTTTTCGTGCGCGGCTTACGTCCATAGAGGACAATAATGTCACAAAACTCACACTGAAACGGACAGCCTCTGGAAAACTGTACCGACATATCACTGTAGTCGCTTAAATTCAGTAAGTCATAACGAGGAATCGGGGTATTGGTGACATCCGGCTTTTGTCCATCAGAACGCAATACGCCAGAGGTTTCTCCTCGTTCCAGCGCTTCGACAAACTTGGGTAAGGTAATTTCCCCCTCATCCAAAATTAGAAAATCGACCCCAGCTTGTAATGCTGTATCGGGTACAGAGGTAAAGTAGGGACCTCCGGCTGCAACTGTCTTCCCGCGCCGCTTGGCTTCCCGAATGATATGCAACAAATCAGGTTTCTGGACAATCATCCCGGATACAATGACCAAATCTGCCCAATCCCAATCAGCCTGGGTTTCTAACCTCGCATTCCGGTCTACCAGACGGAATTCCCAAGTCTGAGGCAATATCGCTGCCACTGTAATCATACCCAAAGGCGGCAGAGTCACCTTGCGTCCAACCAGTTCGATGGCTTTGTCAAAAGACCAGAAGGACTTGGGAAACTGGGGATAAAGGAGTAAAACGCGCATTTTAGTTTAGGTAGTGGGCAATGGGAATGAGGGAATTCTCCTGTGTGGGGTTTTCCCATTCCCAATTCCCCATAGTATAGTATAGTTCCATTTCGGATGGAAAAGCCGGGGAGGCAGGGGAAGCAGGGGAAGAGAAAGTTATATCTTTGAATGCAACTTGGTATTAATGAATTGGGATTATTTTTGAGCAGATTAACGCATTGGCTCTAAAAATGTCTCAACTTGACCATCAGGATTAAGTACGACCCGAATTATCGGATTCCTGTCTCCTTCAACGGGTGACACAAACGGTTTGCCTACTAACGGAATACCGGTTTGTTCAATGTGAACTTGTGAGGCTCCTCCCAGAGGAATAATCCGTTCAATGGAACCATCCGGGGCGATAAATAGCCTATACTCTAGCGCTTTTGTCAAGTCCTCTAGCGGTTGCCATCGCTGTTGCAGATAGTTTCTCGCCTGTGCAACTTGGGGAATCGTGTCAAAGAGTCTATCCCTCGCTGCTTCATTGGTATTACCCAACTCGGTTGGCTCTGTCTCTATTGAGAGAGAAGGACGAGGGGTGAGAACAGGTGAACGACTTGTCGCTCCTGGGAGTTCCGGTGTAGCCGGAGTGACATCAAGAGGGGGAAATACGGGCAGAGGTGGGGGTGTTGCGGGTATTTTGGTCGAACTAGGTGACCTTTGGGTATTGCTAGGGGGCGCTGGAAGGCGACTGGGCTGGGTAGGGGGTGGAGTGGGAGCTGCGGCTGTACTCGGCGCGGGTTGAGCAGGAGGGCGCTGGGGTGGAGGCGCGATGGAAATTTCTGGACGTTGGATTACTGGTGCTGGCGATGAACTTTGAGCCGATGGTGTTGGGGGTTGAACGGGTTGGGGGGGAGGTAATGTGGGAGCGTTGGCTAAGGAGGGCGGTATCGTTGGCGTCGGAATCGGCGAAGGCGGCGAAGGTAAGGGTGAGGTTGTGGGTAGTGGCGGTACTTGAGCCAAGTTTGAGGGCACTTCTTCGGCTGAATCTGAGGCTTGATTGGGGGTTGAGGTTGCGGTTTGCTGAGTTAATTGGGATTGATTGAACCATCTCACACCCGCCGTGGTTAATCCTACGGCTAACACGACGGCGGCGGCGGCTTTTGTCCAAAGGGGTAGGACTTTGGCGGTACCGGCGCGATTAAGATTGGGTAAGGCTAAAATTTCTGCCGCATAGTCATCTAAAGCTGTGGCTAAATCGAATAGTTGTAGGACACTTAAGTACACCACTGATCCAGAGTCTTTGTTTGCTAGTTGACCGAGAACTAATTCATGGGTAACTAACCCTTTGGGTTTTAGGATAATGCCTAAGGGTAGCGTCCAGGGTTTTAAGGGTTGTAACTTGGTGGATGGTATTTCAGACTCTTGAGTTTCTTGAGGTTGAGCCGAGGAAACTACGGAAATAGGAGACGTTGAGTGTTGGGCAATAGATTCGGATGCGTCTGGATGATCAGGTTGTACAGAAGGCGTTAACTTAGTCCAGGGTAATGGTTGGGAAGAAGCGTTGAGGAAGTTTTGTATGTATTGGCTAACCGCCTCATATAAGACATCCAATTCCGTGCGATCGCCTTTTATGGTAATCAGCTTTTCATCAGGCTGTCGAGGATCATCAAAATGCAACTCAAAACGTAAGTCCTTCACAACAGACTTCCCCACCCAACGCGACAGGGGTGAAGTTTTTGCCACAATTTCTAGAGTACAGGTGGGTGGCGTATAGCGGTGTAGAACTGAGCTAGGCATTATCATTTCTTATTTGTCATTTGTCATTCGTCATTTGTCACAAAATTTTCGCACTTAGTCAGGGCGGGTTTAGTTACATCCAGGTGCAAAGGAAATGATAGTAGTGAAACCCGCCCCTACGCAGATGCTGAACCTAATAAGGCTAACCAGAGACGCCGATGACCATGAGAATCACTGTAAAAGAGTAAATCAATGAGTAATTTGAATGCCAGTTGATTGAGTAAATCCATGGATACATTGTCTCCTTGCTCCATCCGTTCCTGATAGGTGTTAATAAATGTATCGAGATAATCGCCTAACAAAGCAGTACGATGGGGTTCACTATTTTGTTCAGTCATTTGCTCTAATAGGGTTACAGCCCGACGAATGAGTTCCTGATGCTGTTTAGCTAGGTGGCAAATAATCAAAACGAGCGATCGCGCTTCTTCCACATCCAACTTTTTGCGCCCCCCTGAACTTTTACGCTGGGGGTTAGACTGACGCAGACGCCATAACCCTACGCGATCGGACACCACTGACTCTAAATTCAAGTCAGCCGCCGCTTGCAGCATTGCTTCAGAACCAATACCCGCCAAGGCTTCCAGCGCCATCAAGATTAAGTCCAACTGGGTTTTAATGTTATCCAGTTGCAGAGAGTCTGGCACTTGAGCGAGGGGCAAATCCTGCCAAGCGTGAGACGATGTTGGCGTCTTTAGGGTAGAGCGCATAACGTTAGAGTAAGAAATTAAATCAGGCGGGTGGATGTAGTTACCAATAGAGAAACACGACTTTTAGAGTGTACCCTAAGTTTCCTTGGCGCAGAATTGAGGAGCAGAATCCCCTTTTGAGGAGGCGATTGAAATCGCTGCTACACAAACAAAGTCCGCCTGTGCGGACTTTGTTATAACGGGGGTAGCGTTCCCCGGATACGGATTGGGAACTACCTTAACAATTCCTCAATCTCCTCCTCTGTGAAAGGATTCCTCCCCGCCTTGAGGGCATCAATCCAGCCTTGCAGTTGTTTTATCTCCTGCTCATAACTCTCCGAATCAGCCCACTTTATAAATGCCTGAAAATCCTCAATCGCTCCTTGATTATTCCCCGTCAGCGCTCTGGCAATGCCGCGACTAACTCGAAAGTTTCCATTTTCAGGCGCAAGTGCTACAGCCTTTTCACAAGCATCCATCACCGCAGCCGCCTCTTTGTGCAGACTGCCGTAACGACAGAGGGTATGCCAAGACTCAGCAGAAATTTTCCAGGTTGGATCTATTGTTTGTGCTTTATTGTAGGCAGTCAGCGCTTCCTTGAACTTCTCCTCTTTGACTAGCTTCTCACCCTTATTGATCAAACCCTCAGCAGCCCACCATCCAAGTTGTGCTGAGGTGGGAATATTAATCTTGGGAGCTAATTTTTGGGCTTGTTGAAACCTGGCATTAGCGCCTTCCATATCTCCTTCTCGTGCAATTGCCCAACCTTGATTGACCATAAATTGGGCATTTTCAGTGTTGTTCCACACTAAGTTTTGACAAGTTTGGGCAGCAGCTTCAGCTACCTCAATCGTTTCAGAATCCTCACCAAGCAGCGTTTCCGGAGCAACTAAGAGGGGATGAGCAATCAACCGATTACACCCTACCCCAAGCCAATCCTGCCAATTACCACCGCGCCACAGGCGTATCGTCTTGTCTAAACTGCCAGAAGCAATCGTGTTGCCGTCGGGGCTAAATGCCACTGAGATGACCGATTCCTCATGCCCTTTAATGGGTTGCCCGATGGGGTTGCCCTCTCTATCCCACAGGCGTATCGTCTTGTCACTACTGCCAGAAGCAATCGTGTTGCCGTCTCGGCTAAATGCCACTGAGTTGACCCAATCCTCATGCCCTTTGAAGGGTTGCCCGATGGGGTTGCCCTCTCTATCCCACAGGCGTATCGTCTTGTCCACACTGCCAGAAGCAATCGTGTTGCCGTCTCGGCTAAATGCCACTGACATGACCCAATCCTCATGCCCTTTGAAGGGTTCTGCGATGGGGTTGCCCTCTCTATCCCACAGGCGTATTGTCCCGTCATCACTGCCAGAAGCAATTGTGTTGCCGTCTCGGCTAAATGCCACTGAGTTGACCGATTCCTCATGCCCTTTCAAGGGTTCTGCGATGGGGTTGCCCTCTCTATCCCAGAGGCGTATCGTACCGTCCAAACTGCCAGAAGCAATCCTGTTGCCGTCTCGGCTAAATGCCACTGAGTTGACCGAATACTCATGCCCTTTGAAGGGTTGCCCGATGGGGTTGCCCTCTCTATCCCAGAGGCGTATCGTACCGTCCCAACTGCCAGAAGCAATTGTGTTGCCGTCGGGGCTAAATGCCACTGAGTTGACCCCAGACTCATGCCCTTTGAAGGGTTCTGCGATGGGGTTGCCCTCTCTATCCCACAGGCGTATCGTCCCATCATCACTGCCAGAAGCAATCCTGTTGCCGTCGGGGCTAAATGCCACTGATTTGAACCCAGACTCATGCCCTTGGAGAATATTGCGTTCTCTAGCATCCGCGCTGGCATCCCATAAACTAGATTGCACCTGGGGTAGAACTGTCTGTGATGTAAATAATGACGATTTGCTCTCACCCGTTGTTTTGATTGCCCGAACCAGGGCTTCCACTGGCTCGATTGGTAGCAACAACTGAGCGCGAGCCGCATTTTCCCGCAGTGTTGCAGTAGTGGCTTGCCGTCGAGCGTCCAACCAAAGAAACGTTACTACTCCCATCACCGAGACAACTGCCCCCGTCAACAACAGCCGATTTCTACGCTTATGCCCCCCACTTTTAGCAATATATTCCTTCTGTAACTCCGTTACCCCTGGCTTTTTCTTCTGCCTTTGAGTCTCCTGCAACCATGCCTGAGCGATTGCCAATTCACTCCCCCGCAACAGCAAGTCAGGATTCTTTCCTTTCTCCTGCCATTCAATCGCTCGCTGTGACCATTTGGTATGCTGGTGTAAATGTTCCCTGTCTGTCTCCAGAGTTCTCACCAATTGTCGAAAATTGACATTAAAATCCCGCTGATTCTGATTAAAATCAATCCACTGTACTTTGGCTAACTCTGGATGCAGTTCATCTGAATTTACGGGCTGATGCAGCACCGTGACAAAACGCTTATTCAACCCTGCCGCATACTCCACCTCCGCCGCACAATAAGGTGAATTTACGGAACGAGGGGAAAGAATAAATAAGAAATTATCACAGGCTTTAATTCCGCCATGAATCTCCTGGGCAAAGTCGGCTCCCGATGCAATACTTTCCTGGTCAAACCACGTCCGTTTTCCCTGTAGTTGTAGTTCATCATTCAGTTTTCTAGCAAAATCGGCATCGGCACGAGAATAGGAAATAAATACATCTAGAGATATGGCTGGCGGTTGTCGTAAACTTTCATCAATAAATTCTTCAATTAACGGTGTCGGCAAATGCTGAGTTCTCTTGTTTGCCACCTTCAACCATGTTTCTGCACTGTGTAAGTTATACCCCCGCAACAGAATGCTGGGATTCTCGTGCTGCCGCTTCCATTTCAGGGCTTTGGTGAGTAATATTTTATGCTCATTATAGTAAGCCGCATCCTGCTGCAAAATCTTCAACAGTTGGCTTTCATCCAGATAATAATCCTCTTCCTTTACATTGTCCGTCAGGTCAATATACTGCAAATCCCGCAGCGCTAACGGTATCTGTTCCGGTGGTGTTTCTCGCACTAACAAAGGAATAATCCGTTTATTCAGCGATACAGCATAGTCGAGTTCACGCTGAGCATAATCTGAATTTACTGAGTCAGGCGAGAGCAGATAAACCACATTATCCGCCTGTTCAATTCCTCGCTTAATTGCCTCCTCAAACGCTTCTCCCGTTTGAATATCTGTCGTATTCGTCCAAACTGTAATACTTTCCCGCCTCAAGCTATTGCGAATTTTCTCCATTGTTGCCCGATCCTCATTGGTGTATGAGATAAACACCTGAGTCATTAAGTTATTGGCATTCTTGATACTCTCGGTGATATATTCGCAATGCAAATCAGTAGGTATACAAGGCGGTTGCTCGTCTTTAAACCGTATCTTCAGCCAAGCTTCAGCTTGCTGTTTTTCTTCGCCAACTAGCAGGTATTTAGTTTGTTTTTGATGGCGTTCCCACTCCAAGGCTTTGATTAAAAACCGGGTATGCTTGTCTACATAATCCCGATGAGAGTGGAGTAAATTAATTAAATCGGCTAATGATTGTTCAAAGTCGTTGATTCCGTCTTGGAAATACACCCAGTTCAGTTTACGAATTGTCGGGTGCATATTTTGATAGCTTTCGTGTAATCCCTTTGCTTTATAAGCCTCCCATTCTGATTCTGTGCCATTTGGGTTTCGTTGTTGCCAGGTTTCCTGGCTAATTTCCATAACGTGCAACAGGGGAATGATGCGTTTGTTTAGCTTAACCGCTAATTCGATTTCTTTGAGACAATAGGGCGAATTTACGGAATGAGGAGCGATAATAAATAGGAATTGACTGGCTTTTTCAATTCCATCATCAATTTGATTCTGGAAATCGACGGCTAAGGGTATATCATTGAAGTCAAACCAGACATTGAATCCGGCTTTGTCTAAACGAGCTTGAATTTTCTGGGCAAATGTTTTACTATCTGCTCGTCCGTAGGATATGAATGCATCGAACAATTGAGTCATTTTTTTGTGCCTCAATAAAGCAAATAATCAATAACTCGTCGCCTTAATCTTAACCCCCCTTAATCCTCCGTGCAAAAAAAGCGAAGCATCCGCTGGTTTCCCCCTCCTCGTAGTGGGGAATGAGGGGGGTGGGGGGAAATGTTCCCTCCCCTTTATAAGGGGAGGGTTAGGGTGGGGTAGAGTCAAGGTATTGCTGGGGTTTTCCGCTTAAGTTGACACGGGCGCACGTCGGTGCGCCCCTACAGGTTTTGGGTATGAGGCAATCTATCAAATTAAGGTTTGCCACACCACTACGATGGTGATAATAGGGCACGGCAATGCCGTGCCCCTACCCAATCAATTATTTCAGGTAAGCTACTGTTACCCCTGATCCGCCTTCTGCTTGCTTGGCTAATTCAAAACGATCAACGAGGGGATGGCGTTCTAAGAATTCATGTACCCCAGCCCTTAATTTTCCAGTTCCCTTACCATGAATAATCCACAATACCCCAGAGGCTATGGCTTTGGAAATGGCTTGTTCTAAATCGACTTCAGCATCGGCGATACGAGATCCGCGTAGATCAATTGTATTTTTCTCGGTGCGAATCGGGGGAGTCGGTGGGGATGAGGGGGCTGGTGCGGGGGTAGATGCGGGTTTGGATTTGACAGGGATATGTGCCTTTTGACCTTCTAGGGATTCTATATCTACTAAAGATACCGTCATCTTCATTAAGCCAAAGCGCACGGTGAGATCTCCATCTTCATCCGCAGGTGTCAAGACTTCAGCCGTTTGATTTAGACGAGGAATGCGGATACGATCGCCTACTTGGGGTTGAAAGGCTGGTTTGGCTTTAGCAGGGGTTTTGGGGATATGGCGCTGCTCAATTTCCTTCAGCGCATCGGTGGCTTTTTGAGCATTTTGAGCGATTTTGGGTCCTTGCTGCAATTTGCGAATCACCTGGGCAATTTCTGCTTTGGCTTGGGCGATCGCGTCTTGTACCGCCCGTTCTTGGGAGAGTTTCAACTCCCGTTCTCTCTCCTGCAAGAGTTTGGCTTTACTGGATACTTCTTGATGCAAACGTTCGGTTTGCTGGAGGAGTTGGTTGGCTTCTTGGGCTTTGGTTTCCTGATCACGCCGTTGGGCTTCGAGTCCAGAAATTACCTGGTTCACCTCTTGTGAACTGCTTCCGACTAAGGTTTGAGCCAGGGATACCACGTCTGACTTTAACCCTAACCGTTGGGCAATGGTTAACGCATTCGATCGACCGGGTATTCCCCATAGTAGGCGATAGGTGGGGGAAAGGGTGACATCATTAAACTCAACCGAGGCGTTTTCAAATCGTTCATCTTGATATTTCAGCGCCTTAAGTTCACCATAGTGGGTGGTGGCTACGGTAAGCTGAGCATGATCCGCCAGATATTTCAGGAGTGCGATCGCTAAAGCACTTCCTTCGGCTGGATCAGTTCCTGCGCCAATTTCATCCAGTAAGACTAGGGCTGATTTGGGGTGTGGGGTGTCTGGTTCCCGTTGTGCTAGATCATCTTCTCCCCCATCTGTAGAGACATTGGATGCAACGTCTCTACAATTTTCCAACCCATCTAAAATCCGACTAATCCGGCGAATATGACCGGAAAATGTCGATAAACTCTGCTCCAAAGACTGTTCATCACCGATATCTGCCAAAATTTGCTCAAACCAAGGCAATTCTACGGGTTCTTTGGCGGGGACAAATAAACCCACTTTTGCCATGAGTGCAGCTAACCCCAATGTTTTTAAGGTAACGGTTTTACCCCCTGTATTGGGACCGGTAATCGCCACAACTCTTATATGGGGCTGAATCTGGATGGTAATGGGTACAACTGGGGCATCTTCTTCATGCTGATGCTGCCATACTAGCAGGGGGTGTCGTAGCTGGCGCAGGGTAATCGAGTCTCGTTCATTCGGATCAATGAAGCGCGGCGGATTTGCCTGAAGCCAGAGGCTATATCGGGCTTTGGCGGTGGCTAAATCTAACCGAGTGGCGACGGCTAACACCTGTTCGAGATCTAGTTTAACGGCGGCGACTTGTTCGGTTAACACGCGACGCACGGCTTCGGCTTCGGCTTGTTCTCGTCGTTGATAGGTTTTGAGTTGATTACCGAGTCCAATGATCGCGTTGGGTTCAATGTATAGAGTAGCACCCGTACTGGAAGCGTCATGAACGATACCCGGAACCGAGTCTTTCTGGGGGGCTTTCACCGGGAGAACAAAGCGATCGCCCCGTTGAGTAATTAAGGGTTGTTGGAGGGCAGCGCCTTGGCGTTGTACGATATTCTGGAGCGTTTGATAAATGCGATCGCGTAGGGATTTAGTGTGTTGTCGAATTTCTGCCAATTTTGGACTAGCGCGATCGGTGACATCCCCGCGCTCGTCGATACAACGATGAATTTCTTGTTCTAATTCGGGATAGGTACGGATATCAGCAACGAGTTGGTTGAGAACGGGGATATCCTCTTGATCATCGATAAGACGTCGTAAACGACGCACACCGAAGAGAGTTGTCGCGATCGCGAGTAAGTCTTCTCCTGATAATATCCCTTGTCGTTGTGCGCTCTCTAGAGCATCACCAATATCCTGAATCCCCTCAAATGTCCAGCCACTGGTTAACCGACTTTCGAGTTGATAGACTTCTTTTGTCTGCGCCAACAGGTGCAGGCTTTCTGTTAAGGTGGCGGGAGGATGAAGATGGCGAGCCGCGATCGCGCCCAGTTTAGTGGCGGCGAAGGTTGCCAAGTGTTGGCACAGGCGTTGCCATTCGAGTAGTTCTAACGTTTCAGATTGAATCAAAGCCCAACTTTAAAGCTTATCTTATATGTTCATTATTAGACAATTTTCCCAGAGAGGCGAGTGAGTCTAACCGTACTCTGTCTGAAAAATCTTGTCGAGTCGTTCCCTGGTGGGAGGAAATAGTCGATGAATTCTGCCAAAAGGAGAAAGAATTGCTCATACACCCAGTCTACAAGTTGACTATGCCGTTGCTTCCCTGGGGCTAGGTAGGGAGCTATTCGTGAGCCAGCCTTGTTCTTCCCAAGGTTCAAGCGGGGCTGTGGAATAATAGGATTTTATTTCCTCAAGCTGGCGCAAATCCTCAAGCTGTACTCCCTGAAAGAGTTTGTCTAAGGCTTCGCGATCGGCTGGGGTTAGAGGAACCCTAGGGGATAAGCAAGTCTGTGTTTGTTTTGCCATAATTTAACCAAAATCAATTTCCACAGTGGGATGTTATGAATAAATATTACAGAAGCTTTACATAGATCCATCTGCCATTTTAGGGAGATTGTCTGATCCGGGCTTCTGACTAGAGTGGCTATTCACAGGTTGCGTCTTTTGTCAATATATTTCTGAAATGTATAGAGTTTAACTAATCGGAATTTGAATCCAAAACTCTGTTCCTTGTCCCGGTTCAGAATGACATTTGAGAATACCACCATGTTTCTCGACAACGATTTGGTGGCTAATTGACAAACCTAATCCTGTTCCCTTACCAACAGGTTTTGTGGTAAAAAAAGGATCAAATAACCGATCGCGGATGGTTTGGCTCATTCCGGGTCCATTATCGCGAATCCGAATCACGGCTTGATTATTGTCTACAACCTCAGTGCTAATCCAAATTGTTGGTTTAAGGTTAAATTGTCTATCTTCGGCTGTAATTGCTCCGGCTTTTATTTCACCGTCAAAGGCATCAAGGGCATTGCTAATAATATTCATAAAGACTTGATTCAGTTGACCAGCATAACATTCAACCGGAGGCAAATCACCGTATTCTTTAATCAACGTAATCCCCGGAGAATTCCCACAGGGTTTCATCCGGTTGCGGAGAATTAGTAAGGTACTGTCAATGCCTTCATGAATATTGACTGCCTTCATTTCGGCTTGATCAAGCCGCGAGAAATTCCGTAGCGAAATCACAATCTCTTGAATCCGATCTGCTCCCATCTTCATTGAGGAGAGCATTTTTGGCAAGTCTTCGATGAGGAAGGATAACTCAATGTCTTCTATAAACTCCTGAAGATCTGGAAGCGGATTGGGATAGGATTGTTGATAACATTCGATGAGTTGTAATAAGTCGCCAATATAGTTCGTCGTATGGCTGAGGTTCCCGGTGATGAAATTAACCGGATTATTGATTTCGTGGGCGATACCGGCTACCATTTGACCGATGGTAGACATTTTCTCGGTCTGAATTAACAGCGATTGAGTTTGCTTTAATTCCCTTAATGCTTGCTCTAATTGGTTTGCCTGGGTTTGAGCCGCCTGCGCTGTTGCCAAAGTTTCAGCGAATAATTCCGCATGTTCAATCGCGATCACGAGTTGATCAACCACCGCTTGCAATAATTTGACTTCGCGATCGCTCCATTGGCGCGAACCCTGATAATGACTGCATATAATCGCCCCCAGTTGTCCGGTTTTGGTTTGTAATGGTAGAACTAACCCTGAGGTAATTCCCCAATCGGCGAGTAGGGATCGGGTTTCGGGGGCTAAGTTTTGAGTTTGGCGGATATCATTAATTCTCAGGGGATGTAATTTGCCAATAATGTCCGCTATGGGGACAAGTTGTGGCGGGAGACAGTCTCCTAATAAGCTGGGTAAATTTGGATCTCGTGCTTCATGGGTAACCCGCAAACTGGGCTTTTCTGAATTGGACTCTAACCATAAAAAGTGACAGCCGTCAACCTCCAGTAAGCCGCGAATTTCAGTGACAGCGGTGTCTAGGATTGTATCAAGTTCTAGGGAATTGCGAATTTGACTGGCTAACTGAAACAGTAACGCTTCCCGGCGACTGAGGAGTTCTTCGCGTATCCAAATCCGGTCAATAGCTACCGCGATCGCATTAGCCACCCATCCCAATACCCCTTGTACAATTTTGGAGAAGGGTTGGCAACTGTGTAACCCAATAAACCCAACCAGGTGAGACTCGACAATCAGCGGGTAAATCCCGATATAGCTTTTGTTGGACAAGTCATTTCCTGGGGTTAAGATAGGACGATGAATCGGCTTTAGGGTTTGGGCGACTTTGGCGATTAAGCCTTGGTTGGTGAGGAGGCGTTGGGGGAATAGGTGTGTAGGTAAATGTTCGCCACTATTTGCTTGCAATTCTAAGACTAAGGGCATTTGGGTCTCCTCAGTAATGCCAGCCACTGTCCAAATCCCAGCACCGAGGGCGTTCAGATGACGTACCATGGCTTCGGTACAGCGTTTGAGACTTTCGCCCAGACTGCCGTTTTGTCCAACGAGAACAGCGCCAATATCGGCTTCTAAGGTGGACAGACGGGATCGTTCTAGCAGACTGGCTTTACGGTGCTTAGTATGGGTAATATCACGGGCGATCGCATGGACGACATCGGCTTCGGCTAAAGGCAAACAGTTCCAAGCAAGCCATTTATAAGATCCATCTTGACATCGATAGCGATGCTCAAAATAAACGTCTGATGGACTGCTTAATAGGGTTTGCCAAGCCGTTAATGTAGCGGTGCGATCTTGAGGATGGACGAAATCGAGGAATGGTTGAGACAGGAGTGTCTGTTGGCTATAGGCGAGGGTTGTTTCAAAGGCGGGATTGATCCGCTTAAACGTACCATCGAAGCCAATAACTGCCATCAAGTCAGGGGATAGGGCAAAAAAGCGATCCAGTTCAACTTTGGCTTGTTTTTGTTCCGTGATATCCTTGCAAATTGAGATATATTCATAAGGATCTCCTTGGGCATCAATTAAAGGCACGATGGTGGTATCGACCCAATAGAAACTGCCGTCTTTGGCACAATCCTGGATATCACCTCGCCAGATTTTTCCTTGGGAAATCGTGTGCCACAAGTCCTGAAAAAACTGCGGTGGATGATAGCCAGAACTGAGTAGATGATGGTCAGCGCCGTAAAGCTCATGCCGGGAATATTTACAGATCTGGCAAAATTTATCATTAACGTAATTGATTTTACCGTGACGGTCTGTAATCGCGACAATTGAAGACTGATCCAGCGCCACTGTCATATCGACCAGGTTTTCAAAGGACGTTTGTAAGGCTTTTTCCAGCCGTTGACAGTGATGAACCTGGGTTGCCAAATTGATCACTTTCTTTTGCCACTCTAACTGTGCGATCGCCTGTCGGCTTAATGCGGCTAGGGAGTCTTTTTGTTGTACGGTTAACTGTCGGGGAACTTGGTCGATAACCAATAAAATACCCACCGTTTCATTTTGAGGGGTAACTAAGGGAACGGCGGCATAAAATCGGATCGGGAGTGAACTTGTCAGGGATTGATCTGAGGCTAGAGTATCTTCTACCACCAATAGCGGCTGATCTTCCCTTGCCAAATGTTGCAGGATTTGGCGACACAATCCTAAGTACTGCGGTGTAGAATCGGCTTCTAAACCCACTTGTGATTGTAACCACTGACCTTTGGTATCCCGGAGACTGATGAGTGCGATCGGGGTTTGGACAACGCTAGCGGCTAAACGAGTTAAATCCTCAAATGTTGCTTTAGCTGCCATATCCATATGACGATCTGGATAGAGTTGCTCAAGGTTGACTGTTGTGTTGCTAGATACTAGCGTTTTCATTAAAGTTACTTCTCCTTACCCTTGCCAAAGCCAGATGCTCTAGTGTTACGTCATTGTCATAGATTTTATCTGTACGCCCTGAGAAGATCCTCGTTTTTAGCGATGGGAGTGCCAAGACTCCAGTTCTATCATCCATGAACCCCCCTTGAGTAAACCCTATCCTGGCTTCAAGATAGGGTAATGTGTAGATAGCCTCAGTGAATCGGTAAACCCTTGTTTCAAGAATGGCTTTAGTTTGACTTCTCCCCCGGTTAAAACGCGGGGGATTCTAAGAGGATACTGCGGGACGGGCTAAAGCCGCGTCCCGACCTTTTGTCTTCTTAGAGTTCCAGAGGAAAACTCTGGATGGCGCAGTCAAAAACGCCCTACAGACCTTGGCTAGGTCAAAACCTAGCTGTATCTCTACTTTACGAAGGATATTGGCAGCACCGTTAGCATCGGCGTTGACGAATTCTCCATTTTTGGTGCGGTACATCCCGCGTTTTACTCGCTTCCCGCTTGGCGTCCACCCTTCCGGCTTGGAGCCGAATACAGGCAGAGAGTCATTGTCGAGAAAACTCGCTTTAGAGGTATAGCTTTCTTCAGTTTCTACGAACTGAATCCCATACTGCTCACACAGTTGCTCAATCCTGTTTTTGAGACGAGCGGTAGGGATTTGAACAAATTCCTGGTTCGTCTTTTTCCCTAACTCAATTCCGTC
>NZ_JAVJRX010000082.1:0-39693 GCF_040219735.1 Coleofasciculus sp. G1-WW12-02
ACGGTTTTACCTCCAAAATCCTTGATCGACTTAGATTAGCACAAAAACTTATATGTTTTAGTGGTATACGCAAAGAAAATACATCGAGACTCACAAACACAGAGAGAGGCTAACTGTCACCCCGATAGATTATTGGCAGGCTCAGGGGTATCGAACCCCTGAGCCTGCCTCGCCTCTCATCCCCACCCACTTTTGGGATGGGGTTTTCCCGGCGAATTTTATAAATTATAACTTTAGACGGACATGATATTACATAGACGAATGACAAACTATCAGGAAACGACTCCGGCGCGGAAAACCCGACCGATGACTTCTTCAATGGGGGGGTCACTAACCGTTAAATCTATCACCTCTAACTCCGCCAAAATCCGAGCCACTGTACTTGTCAGCTTTTCACGCTGCACAAAGAAACGTACAGCTAACCCATCCACGGCTTCTATTTCCGCGTAACCCGATAACTCCTCTTTTGACAAGGGTTGAGCCAGTTCCACTTTCACCTCTCGATAGGGAGCAAAGCGATTGAGTAGTCCTTCTAAGCTGCCATCATAAATCATCTGCCCTTCATAAATTAGTAGCACTCGCTGACACAGTGCCGTAATATCTGCCATGTAGTGACTAGTCAATAAAACCGTTGCTCCCGTGCGCTGGTTGTACTCGCGTAAGAAATTCCGCACCCCTAATTGAGCATTAACATCCAATCCCAAGGTAGGTTCATCTAAAAATAAGACTTGGGGTTGATGCAAAAGCGCCGCCAGCAATTCGGCTTTCATGCGTTCTCCGAGGGAGAGTTTCCGCACGGGTTGTGTTAGTTTGGCTTCTAAGGATAACATTTCTGCCAGTTCCCCGACGCGACGTTGAAACTGGTTGTGAGAAATTCCATAAACGGCGGCGTTGATTCTCAGGGAATCCCAGGCGGGTAAGTCCCAAATTAGTTGTTGCTTTTGACCCATGACTAGGGTAATCTGCTGCAAGAAGCTGGATTCTCGCTGAAATGGCACATAACCCGCCACTTTAACCTCACCCCCTGAAGGGTGAACGAGTCCGGTGAGCATTTTCAAGGTTGTGGTTTTACCTGCACCATTAGGACCGAGAAATCCCACCACTTCCCCCATGGCAATTTCAAAGGAAACATTTTGTACTGCAACGATTGAGCGGTACTTACGGCGCAAAAAGTGGTTTAGGGTTCCCTTAATACCAGGTTGTTTGACCGCTACGGGGTAGACTTTGCTCAGATTTTGAGCCACAACAATAGACATAATACTCTAGTCTACTTGAGTGTTGGTGGAGAGCGATCGCGCACTTTGTAAATAACCCGCCTTAATGCAGTCTGCCACAATTTGCTCGACCAATGCCCAAAGCTGAGGTGTACCGTCTTGCACTGGCGCCATCCGTTGCATTACTTGATCTTGAGTAATACCATGAAGCTGCCAAGTTCCGCCCTGATTCTGTTGATTTAGCAGCAGAGGCTGCAAACGGTCTAGGGCGACGGCAAATTGGGCTGTCGGCGTGGCGGCGGCTTCAAATTCTGCCCAGATTTCCCGCAATGATTGTCCTTGGTCTTCGGGTAACATGCCAAAAATCCGGGTAGCCGCTTTTTCTTCCCGGATAGCTTTATCCTGATTTCCTTGTACGTCGTAGCAGAAGGTATCTCCCGCGTCAATTTCAACTAAATCATGCAGGAGTACCATGGTTATCGCTCGTCCCAGGTCAACCTGGGAGGGTGCATACTCGGCAAGAATAATCGCCATCAACGCCAAATGCCAAGAATGTTCGGCGCTGTTTTCCGGGCGAGAATTATCAATTAATCGGGTTTGGCGCAGAATCCCTTTGAGTTTGTCAATTTCAATAATAAATTGAATTTGCTGGCTAAGTCGGCAGTTCATTTGTCATTCGTCATTCGTCATTTGTCATTTGTCATTTAGACAGGGCGGGTTTAGTGACATTAGGGTGGACAAAAAACGATAGTAGTGAAAGCGAGCCCCTACACATACAACTCTTTTCTAGTCATTGATCATTCACCTCCCCCATCTCCCTCAGCTCCCCCTGCTCCCCCTGCTCCCCCTACTCCTGATAACTGATAACTGCTCACTGATAACTGCTCACTGATAACTGCTCACTGATAACTGATAACTCCCCCTGCATTACTCCTCCTCTTCTGGATGCTGAATCAACCAATCCTCACCCACTCGAATGGTTAAATCTGATTCAATATCTCCTGTGGAAGAGGCTTCGATGTGACCGAGTTGCAAAACCCTTTTCAATGTCGCTGCGGCGTTCAAATCACCTTGTTGTACAATAATCTGAGTTTCGCGTACCTGATCGGGCCAATCCCTGATGATATAGACATTATAAAAGTCATTTTCCGCCAAATATCGAGCAAGTTTGTGAGCCAATTCCGGGTCATCTGTGGCATTTTGAATAGCAATTCGCAACCGTTGGGGAGAACGGCGGATATCTGAGGAACTCCAGTCAAAGGTTTGCTGAAAATATTGTTGCATAACGCGATCGCGTCCGGCAGAATCCATAATCCAATAGCTGGCGACATATTCCTCTGGATTGCTGAAGCGACCGGGTAAGAGTACCATCTGAAAATCATCTTTGTCTAAATCTAAGCCAAAGCCTACCAACGCCAACATTTCTTCTAAACTGAGATTGGTATCAACATATTGTTGCATCACCCGAATGATTTGGGGTAAACGCGGTAGCACAGTAGGGTTGAGTAACCGTTGACGCAGCGCCTTGAGCAGCGTCTGTTGGCGCTGGACTCGACCAATGTCGCCATAGTCGTCTTGGCGAAATCGAGCAAACTGTTCGGCTTGGTCTCCATTTAAGGTTTGCCACCCCGGTTCTAAATCAATGTACAAATCCTGGGTTACATCCTCATACTGCATCGGATAGGGAACAAACACCTCCACTCCCCCCACCAGGTCTACCAGTTCCCGAAACGCATCCGTAGTCACCCGCACATAGCGATCAACGGGTACATTATTCAGGGTACGGCTCACCACCCGTGCGGCTAACGCTGCACCCCCCTCCACATTGGCATCATTGATTTTGGCAAGTCCTACCCCAGGAAGTTCTACTTGGGTATCCCGAGGAATTGAAAGCATGGTGAGTGAATCTGCTGTTGGATCTAAGCCTAACAACAGCATGGTATCGCTGCGACCACTGAAAACGTCAGGCGAGTTTTTATCATTATCGGGAACCCGGTCAATCCCCATCACTAGGATGTTGACGGGTCTGGCTAAATCATAACGAAATGCTTGTCGCCAGGAATTTTCTTTCGCGCCAGGGATAAAATTTTGCGGCACGATTAAGGGGGACAGGGGTGTAATTAGGGCAACCGTTGCGCCCAAGGTAGCAGAAACTGTAGCGGTTAAGATAAACGCCGCACTCCACAGGAACCAGCGCATATAGCGACCACTATTGGATTTATCCGAATGATCATCGGAATGGGAATCTCCGCCGTCATTATCTGGCGGTGGAGGAGGCGGGGAACCCCCAGTAACATCTTCAGCGACATCAGAGTCTCCGTGCGATCGCGCATAACTTTTTGGATGGGAGACTTGAAAGCCCCAGCTAGTTTGGGAACTATTCGACACGTTTTTTTACCCTCACCACACACCAACTGTTCTCGAATCTTTTGACGTTCACCGAGTCTATTGCTGGATTATAGCGTTAGCCCGCCTCATCCCCATTAATCTTTGGTAAGGAAAAATCTACCGAGGTGGTCACAAGTATTGAGTGTTGACTCTGTATTCCCCCATCTCCCTCATCCTTGTGGGCTAGGATGTAGCAGAGATTTAGAATAGCACGGACGATGAGTCAATCCTTAATCCCCGTAATTTTAGCTGGTGGCAAAGGTGAACGGTTTTGGCCCCTCAGTCGCAAGCATCGACCCAAGCAGTTTTTAAGTTTAGATGGTAGTGGAAAGAGTTTATTACAAACCACGGCTGAACGTCTCAGTCAATTGGCGGGAGATTCAGCCAACGTCTGGGTGATCACATCGGCTCAATTAGCTGACGGGGTGCGAGAACAGTTACCCCAACTCGATCATGAGCATATATTAGCCGAACCCGAAGGGCGAGACACGGCACCTGCTGTGGCTTGGGCAACATTAGAAATTGCGCGTCACTATGGAGAAGATGCGGTGGTCGGCTTTTTTCCAGCAGACCATTGGATTGCAGATCAGCAGGCGTTCCAACAGACGATTGAGGCGGCGACTCAGTTAGCGGCGACTGAAGCGGCGATTGTCACCTTGGGAATTACCCCCAACTACCCCTCTACGGGTTACGGTTATATCGAACAAGGAGAACCCGCCGGAACCTTTAATGACTTACCAGTATATCGGGTGGCTCGATTCACAGAAAAGCCTGACCAAGAAACAGCCGAAAAATTTCTGGCGACGGGGAAATTTAGCTGGAATGGTGGTATGTTTATTTTCCGGGCTGGTGTCGTATTAGCGGAACTTAAAACCTACGCGGCTGATATTATCAATCCGTTGCAACAACAGGGTATTGCTGCTTATTCTAAACTACCTAAAACGAGTATTGACTATGCCTTAATGGAGAAAACCCAACTGACTTATGTTCTCCCGGTTACGTTTGGTTGGGATGATTTGGGAGATTGGAATGCCTTAGAACGGTTGCACAAGGGGGAGGCGGCTAATGTGGAACTGGCAACTCATGTTGGGAAAGATACCCAAGGGGCGATTCTTTATGCTAGTGATCCGGATGAGGTGATTGTGACGATTGGCTTAGACGATGTAGTGGTTGTGCGGGATGGTGGGGTGACATTAATTGTGAAAAAAGACCGCACTCAGGAGATTAAGCAGGTACTGAAAACTCTACAAGCCGACTCCAGGTTTAGCCAATTACTTTGATAGCTCTGCCTAGCCTCGCCTCATCGCCTCGTTCCCAGGCTCTGCCTGGGAATGCCCCCCTGGAGGCTCTGCCTCCCGGAAACTGTTTAATCGCCTGCTTTATAGTAAACCCCATGCAAGAGGAGGCGACTGTAAGTCGCTGCTACACAAACAAAGTCCGCCTGCGCGGACTAGCATTATAAAGGGGGTGGCTAACCCGGATTTGCTATTAATTGGTATTTTCCTGTTGTACAAAGGAAATAGGGCGCACGTCGGTGCGCCCCTACGCTGCTGCAAAGGTTGCTTAATATAAATGAATCTGAGATAAATCACGCAGGAAATAGAAGCGATCGCGGTTTGAGTCATTACCCCTACTCCGCCCTAAGTAGCCTGTTAGGGGAGAGGACAATTCAATGAGAATATCACGCAATTCGTTCGGCATTAAAGGTTTGGGGGGACGTGAACCCATATACGCACCATAAATCGCATCAACTCCTGCTTCGTCTAAGCTTGTATTTTCCTGGAAGGATTTAACGGATTGGATAATGTGCGATCGCACGGCGATGTCTTGACGCACTTCTACCAGGTATTGCTCAATTTTATCATCGGCTAACCCATAAGCATCTTGCAAGCAGGCTTTGAGTTTCAGCAAGTCGATAGCACCCTTATGCTGGGCTTGCAATTCCACAAGATGTTGGAGAGTTTCTGGACGAATCACGCTAATCTGATTATTTAAAGTTGTTCGTAAAGCATCTGAGGTTAATTCACCGGCGGCGACAATGAGTTTGATACAAGGATTGTAGTCTTGTTGCAGGTGATTTTTACCAAGTTGAATTAATTGTCCTGGAGTTCTGCTGGGTACTTTTTCACTTTTGGTTGCTTTGCATTCGCCAACGATGGGATAAGGTACATCCGCATAAAAATCAATACCGCCAGCACCGCCAGTTGCTTCGGGATTGAGACTCGCTTTTGGGTCATTTCTAGAGTTGGTAAATCCTAGCTTCAGTAAGCTTTTTCGTACCAGTTTTTCAAAGTGATGACCATCGCTAGAGTTACCGACTTCGGCGATTGTTTTAATCCAAAGGAAATCAGAGTCAAATGTCCCGATTGATTGGCTACTCCAGCCTAAGAATTGTTTGATATCTTGGTCGATTTCTTTAGCCGCTAGATTATTGTTTGATAATGGCGCGATCGCACTCTGTAATTCCTCTAATTCTGGATACTGCGGCGGCTGTCGTTTTTCCATCTGGCGACAGCGCTGTTCAAAGAAGGTTTGACTCAAAACAGGTGTGTCTTGAGTAACGGTTAAAGGTTGGGGAAGCGGAATAAATCGGGGACTCGGATGTACGGGTATTTCAATCGGTTGCGGGAGTCGATAAACCCGCAGGTAAGCCAAAAAAATATGACCCCGTTTTACACGAGTTTCCTCTAATCCGGCTTTTGTCCATACGGTTAAGTGAGATAAGAAATCAAGGGACTCTGAATCATCCAAGACTTGACAACGTTCGCATTTTGCCCAGGCTTTAATTAGAACTGTCTCAGAACCGAGTTCAGCCAGACTTTTTTGGGCGGTGGAGATGAAATTAGAGCGATAATATTGTTCGATAGGCAGAGCGTTACTAGATGTATCTGAGGGATAGAGAGCAAATTGTCGTCCCGGATTGACAAATATTCGAGGAATAGCGGTGATCATTCGCCCTTCGATCAAGGCTTCGATATCCGGGGTAGGTAGACAAAATGCGGTTTGAAGTAAAACCTGCTGGTTCATTTTTATAGCGTTATACGTTCAATTCGATGTTATCTTCTACATCAACAACAGTCTGAGGAACTCTCATTGGTAAATCGTCATCGGTTAGATTATCAGGTTCTTGACCCGACGGATCACTTAAAATTTCTCGAATTAGGGGGTTATCAATGGCTAACCGATTCTGCTTGATAAATTCAAATATTTGCTCCTTGCTGAGTTCGTAACTTTCCCGATTGTCATAGACGAATAGAATAGCGAGAAGTGGAGTTATATCTTTCGCTTGCAAAAGCACCCATTCTCCGCCTTTCTCTTGCAAAAGCTTCCTGACATTATTTTGAGCTAATTTAGCTCCAGAATTAATTTTCTTAGAACGAACTAAGCAACCGCGAGTTAAGTCAAATTTTTTATAGTCAATCAACCGCTTTAAGGCAGCCCCCTGATATTTACCTCCCGATTGCTCAAGAACAGCTACTCCAATTTTTACCTCTTGCTCATTTTCTCTGCCAACGATTTTGAAGTGAATATATCCTTGATCCACACTGCTACATGGGATTTCTTCTACTCTATCAATAGTTACTCCCTCTATTGTTTGCTGGCAGAGAGTTGATAAAGCTAATTCTAAAGCATCAGAAATGTCATTATTGTACTCTTCTGATAATATATCTATATTTCGCTGAATATCATCTAATTGTGTTTGATAACACAGCTCAACGATATTTTTGGTTTCGCCATTTCCTGAAAGCTTAAAGTTTTCTGCACACCACCGAATCACTGCCCTCACCGTAGGTTTTTGCTTGCCAAGCTCCCTTAATTTGTTTTCATCAAATGGATAAATCGGATCAGGTGGTGTTTGTTGATTTTCACTATAGAATTCTTTGAGCCAATAAGAAACAAGTTCAACGACCTTATCTGAGTTTAAATAGTCAAGTTTTAGCGGTTGCATATCTGCCCTTTCACTAGCCAAACGAGCCATGACCGCCTCAGCTTGAGGTAAACTTCTAACTTGATAACTCCAGGTGTCAGCATACATGGCTAGCAAAAAAGCACCCCGTTTAAGAGTGTTATACAAATCCTTGGTTAAACTAGCAATAAGTTGGGCTACGGTAAAGCCATTGTCATCAACATCTACGATATCTAACTCATCAAAGCAAATCACGGGTACTCGATAATCACTGGTGATGTCGAGAATTTGGCGAGCATTATTTAAAGCGTCAGCTTCTCTGTCTTGTTGTTTAGGATTGGGTAGCCCCATTGTCTCAGCTTGTATCTGACTTAACTCGCCACCAGACAGCCAATGAATTGCATATCGAGCATGAGCAGAAGAAAGCGTCCACAAAATTGCTGTTACAATATAAGGATTATCAATATCTGCTTTAATCTGAAGCACAGGATTGGCGAGCATATCAATGGTTTGGTTTGAGTATTTGCTCAACCACTTGGGGAAAATGGCTATATATTGTCGAGGAGTGTAATTCCAGTTTTTGGCTTCATTAATCAAAGCAGTCGCCAGTTCTTGCCACTGCATGACACCTTGGCTACCAAATGCTTTAAGACTAGTGGCTACATTTTGGTTAAATAGAGTCTTTATCTTATTTAAATTGTCATATTTATTCATGTATATAAACAACGCATCACTATTAGATTGGTAGTGATGGCGAATTCGACTGATAATATGGCTTTTGCCTAGCCCTTTTTCAGCCGTAATCGTAATTCCTACGGTTTGACGTTCCCCGCGACGCACTTTAGCAACCGCATCAAACACAGCATCAGATGCATGAGCATTTATTGAGGGAACATCAGGAAAGCTTTTTCCCCAGATTTGTAGTGGTGTAACAACAGTATGTCCAGCAAATGGGTTTTTATTTCTGATTAATTCATCAATGGAAGACATTGATCTAATCCTTGTTGTGTGAAGTGAATAAGTAGTACACCCAAGACGATACAGAAAGACTGTAGAATTTATGATGGTAAACGTCGGGCATAGCAGCGCAACCCATCCAGATCTGTTGTAATCGAATCTTCAATCTTGTCCGGTGCGCTATCTTCTACACTGCCACCTTGAAGCTGTAAGATATCGTTAGCCTGCATTTCCAGCATCCAGTCGTTGAACTGGGAACGAGAGACGCGATCGCTGATTGTCCGCCGTATCCGATAAATCGGTACTAAGTCATCCAAGTTATAGTCGCGGTTAAGCTGATCGTAGACATCCAGCGCCACCTGCTTAAACTGATCATAAGACGCGATCGCCTTTGGCGCTGAGCTTTGCTCAATCGCACTCTCCCCAGTCTTCCCTACTGCAACAGCGCCATCACCAACGCTACCCGCCGATATACCTTGTTCTCGAATCCATTTAAGTAACGCATTCGCGGTTTTCGCGCCAATCTGACTCTCAAACTCAAACGCCTCATTCTTCAACCCCTCTGCTAACATCTGAAGTCCTGTGGGTTCTACAAGAGAGACTTTATACCGAGAAAGCGCGATCGCACCCTTATCTTCTAACTGCTGATAACTATCCTGGTAATGGGCGGCTGTCTCCTTCTTCCGTTTCAGTCGTTTAGTCAATTCACCCCTCTTAACATCCGAACCCCCCAGATCCCACAAGTAAAGCAGTAGGCGGATTTCCTTAGCCTTCGCCTCAACATCGTTCGACATCGTTGTTACCTTATCCATCATGTAAATGAACTTTTGTAAAAATCTCCTCCTGTTATCCTAACCCCATCCTCTAGCCACTTGCCAATGCAGGGGGGATCGGTATATAAGTACAGCCTAATGAACATCAGCATAAATCCCTTCTACTATCTGTCTGGGAACCTTCTGCCTTTGTGTGATCAGATGCTGGGCAAAACGCCTCTAAGTATTTTCGCTTAATCCAAATACTCAACGGCTCAAATTAATCCTCTTTTAACTTTGTCCCGGATGATTGCCTCCTCTCAATCGCCGCCCATAATCGTAACCTAAGTTAATATTTTCCGGAGAAATGTTAACTTACATATCATTTACTGGTTTTTCAATTTGAGAGTGCTAAAGTAAAAATATGAAGCAAATAAAGCTTCACTGGACAGATACAAAAGCAACGTTTAGATTGAAATCAAGAGGTAAAAACGCTGGCTAAATTAATTAATCTGTCTCATCTAAAAACAGCAGCAGCACACCATTTAGACGCTGATATTTCCTAAGATAGTGAATGGGGAGCAAGGCAACTGAAACTTGAATTCAGTGCAACTCCACAGAGAATCATCAAGATGAGGAAATCGCTCAGCCAGTCAATCGGAAGTGCTGCTGTTGTTTTAGCATTTTCAGCCAAGACTAATAGAGAAAACGCTCCAAGTGCATTTCATTTTTGGTAGGGGTGACTCTCTGGCGTTAACTAACAATTCTCGTCCATTCAATTTGATCGGGTCGCCCTCTGCTTTGTGTGTGCGATCGTTAGAAGGAAAACTATGATCCTAGATTAAATTCAAGGATATCTGAATCGTGAACACAGTAATCTAAGTTAACATTTCTTCCCATAAAAGTAAACTTACGTATCATTCCCTTGTCCTTTAAATCAAAAGTGGTAAAGTAGAACTATGAAGCAAATAAAGCTTCACTAGACAGATACAAAAGCAACGTTTAGATTGAAATCAAGAGGTAAAAACGCTGGCTAAATCAACTGATCTGTCTCATCTAAAAACAGCAGCAGCACACCATTTAGACGCTGATATTTCCTAAGATAGTGAATGGGGAGCAAGGCAACTGAAACTTGAATTCAGTGCAACTCCACAGAGAATCATCAATATGAGGAAATCGCTCAGCTAGTCAATCGGAAGTGCTGCTGTTGTTTTAGCATTTCCAGCAAAATTAATAAATTTATAGTAGACACATCGATTAGGACAAAGGCATCCTTGTAGAGACGTTGCATGCAACGTCTCTACATAAATGATGTGTCCTAACCGCTATGGCGATTGCTATACTTCAGGTTTTTCTCTCTTATACGAAATCCGGGTTAGCCACCCCCTTTATAAGCTAGTCCGCGCAGGCGGACTTTGTTTGTGTAGCTGCGACTTCTAGTCGCCAGGGCAAAAAAGGGGTTCCAAAGGCGGATTTGGTATAAGAGGTAGAAAACAGCGATCGCACCAGCTTCTTCAATCTTGGCGGAAAACTGTTTCCTGTTTCCTAATGGAGGCTACAACGCTTCATCCAATGCTTCAGCTTCTTCCTCCGAACCGGATAGAGGAACTAACGCCACCGCTGCGATCGCATCCTCCTCATCTAAGCGTTGTACTCGTATCCCTGTCGCCATTCGGGATTGAGGGGAAATGGCATCAATGGCTTGGCGAATAATAATGCCTCGCATCGTCACCACCATCAATTCATCCCCTTCATTCACCACCCGCAACGCAGCGAGTTTATCTTTGCTATGGCGGAACTTAATCGTCACTAATCCCATTCCGGCGCGATTTTGCAGTCGGAATTGAGACACTGGCACTCGCTTGCCTAAACCGCCTGTGGTAACCACCAAAACCCAGGGTCCTTGACCGGCGGTTTCGTGAATCTCTTCCCCATTGAGTTCATCACTGCTGCTGGTATCGTCTTCCCCATTGAGTTCATCACTGCTGCTGGTATCGTCTTCCCCATTGAGTTCATCACTGCTGCTGGTATCGTCTTCCCCATTGAGTTCCTCACTGCTGCTGGTATCGTCTTCCATTTCCGCCTCTTCATCGGCTGTAGCAATCAGTCTCTCCACAACTTGAGCCGGGATAATATCCATACTGATCAACTCATCCTTAGAACGCAGCTTCATCGCCTTAACCCCCCGTGTAGCCCGACCCAGGGGACGGAGTTGGTCATGATCGGCTTTAAAATGAATTGCCATGCCCTTACTCGAACCAATGATAATACTATCTTCAGCTCGGCATAGACGCACCCAGCGCAGTTGATCGCCCTCACCTAGAGAAATGGCAATTAAACCATTTGCCCGAATATTACTAAAGGCATCCAACGCCGTTTTTTTGATATACCCTTTGCGGGTTAACATCACTAAATACACATCATCGGTGAACTCACTAACTGGTACAACCGAGGTAATTTTTTCATTGTGGGGAATCGGCAGCATTTGCACGATCGGTACCCCTCTGGCGGTACGAGATGTGGCGGGGATTTGGTAGGCGCGTAGGGAGTAAACCACACCGCGATCGCTAAAAAATAGTAGGGTGTCGTGATCACAGCAACTCAGGAAATGCTCAACCCCGTCATCCTCCTTAATCCGGGCGGCGGCTTTGCCCCGGGTTGCCCGAGCTTGGGCTGCAAAGGAGTGAATGGGCATCCGTTTGATATACCCTTGTTCCGTGACTAAAATTATTGCTTTTTCATTGGCGATTAGGTCAATATCATCCAGTTCCCCTTCCACCTCTTGAATCACCGTGCGGCGAGGTGTACCGTGGGTGGTTTTGATCTGAAGCGCTTCGGTTTCGATAATTTCTAGGATGCGCTGTCGATTCGCCAGAATATCTTGCAGATCCGTGATGCGAACTTGTAACTCTTCATGTTCCGCTTGAATTTTCTGGGCTTCTAATGCCGTCAAGCGTCGCAGTTGCATTTGCAAAATGGCATCAGCTTGAGCTTCGGAAAGTCCAAATTGGTCAATTAATTGACTCTTGGCTATCGCCGTATCAGCAGCAGCCCGAATTACAGCAATTACCGCATCCAAGTTATCCAGGGCAATGAGTAACCCTTGCAACAGATGATCCCGTTCCTCGGCTTTGCGAAGTTCGTATTGGGTGCGCCGGGTAATTGTTTCAATGCGGAACTCGAGGAAGACTTCGAGGAACTGTTTGATGGTCAATAGTTGGGGTTCATTCCCGACTAATGCCAGCATGTTGGCACCAAAATTGCTTTGGATGGGAGTTTGCTTGTAGAGATTATTGAGAACCACACGGGGATAGGCATCCCGCTTCAGTTCAATCACTATCCGCATTCCCCGGCGATCGCTTTCATCCCGAATATCCGAAATGCCTTCAATGCGCTTATCATTAACCAATTCGGCAATTTTTTCAATCAGTGCCGCTTTATTGGTTTGGTAGGGCAATTCGGTGACAATAATCGCTTCTTTATCAGGGCGTCCCCGGTGTTCTATGGTTTCAACTTGCGCCACACCCCGCATGGTGATTGAGCCGCGCCCGGTGGTGTAGGCGTCTTTGATGCCAGATCTGCCCAGGATTTGACCGCCGGTGGGAAAATCAGGGGCGGGAATATACCGCATCAATTCTTTTTCAGTGATTTCTGGGTTATGGATGAGGGCGACTAAGCCATCCACCAATTCACCCAAATTATGGGGAGGGATATTGGTTGCCATACCAACGGCAATACCCGATGATCCATTCAGGAGTATCTGGGGAACCCGTGCGGGGAGAACGATGGGTTCTTGTTGTGATCCATCGAAGTTATCCAGGAAATCGACGGTTTCCGACTCAATATCCCGGAGGAGGGAGTCTGTGGCTAAGGATTGCAAGCGGCATTCTGTGTAACGCATTGCCGCTGGTGGGTCATTATCCACCGAGCCAAAGTTACCATGTCCGTTAATTAGGGGCGATCGCATGGAGAAATCCTGCGCCATGCGAACTAAGGCATCGTAAACCGCTGTATCGCCGTGGGGGTGATATTTCCCTAAGACTTCACCCACAACACGGGCGCATTTCCGGAAGGGGCGATCTGGGCTGAGTCCCAGTTCATGCATTGCATAGAGAATCCGCCGGTGTACTGGCTTGAGTCCATCCCTCGCATCGGGTAGCGCCCGACCCACGATGACGCTCATGGCATATTCTAGGTATGACCTAGACATTTCGCTGCGAAGATTTGTCGGGACAATCCGCTCCTGGGAGATACTCATAGAACGAAAAACTCCATAAAAATTCAGGATTTAGGCAAAAAAAGCGCAAAAAGTGAGCTAAACCGCTATGTTTAACCCAAATACTTGCTAAAATGTGCTACTTTCTTTTAATATTTTAACACAAGTTTACCCGGACTCGGAGTCAGGGAAAGCCTTATTGGGATAGGGGATAGACGTGTTTTCGGGGGTTCGCGATCGCGTAAAGTCAAGATGAGCAGTTACTCACTACTGACTTATGAGCGGTTTTGAGATAGTTTAGAGTTACGTTAACTCGTATAACTCGTACCCTGTGGCGTACAGGGAGATCTGTACACAAGCCAGCCCGACAGAAACAGGCAGGACTTGTCCATGAGGAATCGGGTCACAGGTAACGGCTGATTGATAGTAGGCGATCGGTTGGGCTTTCTGCCTTGCTAAACGCCCTGTAATTACCCGAAACAAGGAAACAGGAATCATGGAAGTAGCCATTGCTATAATCGCGTTTTGCATCATTGCAACCCTAGTAGCGCCCGGACTGCTGTCTCGGAATCTAACCATTGGGTTGCTTGCCTTTGCTGCCTTGTATCTGGTAAGACCCAATCTACTGACCACAGAACAAGCTATTGCGGTTATTGTGTTCGGTATTCTTTTTATGTTAGTTATTCCTGATCTAGCCAAAAAATAGTGAGCATTATAAACATGATTCGTAGGGGCGCACCGACGTGCGCCCATGAATATTTTATATATAATTAAGCAGATTCAACGTGAAGGTAGACTATAAAATTATATTTTATGGCAATTTTTACTTCTGAAAACGCTGATAGACAGCAATTAATTTTGGTCTTTTTGCTTCTACCGTGGAAGAATTTTCCCTCGTAAAAGCTGTTTCACCGACAAATGACACCTCAGTTTGAGCTGGAATAGGAATCCTTATAACAGAATGTCCCTTATATAGTATGGCGTCAATCTTCATTAAAACTTGAGTTTTCAGAGGTTCAGTCAGTTCAGAATTACGCAGCGCACTCACCAATATCTCAACAGTCAGCGTCAGGTTGGGTAAGGTGGGTGAGATTAGGCGATCGCTTCAAGATTCAGGTACATTCAAAACATTTGCTTGTGACAGCAACTTCCGTTCCTCCACCCGCTCAGGACGATTCATCTGTAACAAGCGTACTGTCACCAATTTCAGGCATTAAGCAATACTCACAAGCATGGTTAGCACGTTCATAGACTAAGCGTCTGACTGCCGCAGAAACATAAGTCTTGCTCATCTTTTATATTGCCTTAAGCTTCAGCAATGCCTTCGCCTTAGCTATCCGTACCAAATGTTCAACATATTCATACTGCTGCCACAATCGCTCCTCTTGGGCTGTTAACCCGATTGTCCGATTCTTTTCTAGCAGGTGTTCAATGTGCTGCTGCAACACCGGAGATGGCTTCAGTGCCAAAATTTCCTCTGGAGTTGGCAGATTCGCCAAAAACTCCAAAACGTCTGTCAGTCCAGAAAATCCAGATTGAGCATCCCCATTCCATTCCCGCAACCCTAGTTCTAAAATCTGCGGCAACTGATCTTGCAGTGGACTCAATCGGAGTGCCAACTCATCTGAGACTTCAACGCTAATCTGCATTCTCTGAATTTAAATATTTGCCAAAGTATTCAGCCTCATTTTAACTTATCGCACTAATTGGGTTGGGCAGATAGCGTACCATTTAAGGTGGAGGCTTAGACCAGGTGCATGGCGGGTTGGCGGGTTCCCCGGATTGTGAATGAGCGTGCGGCTTTCGAGGTGAGCTGGCTCGGATGGATAAAATTGTCGCCAATTTCCTAGACAAAATCAGGGAATTATTCTATACTGAGCAATTGTGACCAAATTGCCAGTTGCGCGATCGCGAACTTACTCGATCGCAACCTAGGTCAACAGAAGCTGTGGTCTTGGATTTATCAAGTCAAACCACCAAGTTGAGGTATGCTAGTTCTACTGTAGAACTAGAGTGAACTCAGATAAAAAAGCCAGATAGCTCTTGTAGTGGCAGCTTCTGACCTTTGGCACTTGCACTGCGCCTCGTGGGGATACTAAGGAGATAACACCTTAAGTCCCAGCGTTCAAAGGCGACGCGGTTAGTAAGTACTAACCCAAATTTCCACAACTAACCAGGCAAGAATGAACCTCAATCGAGGAAATCCCTGTCGATTAGTCAGGAAGATAACCTGCTGAGGCACTAGCGGATTCACAAGTGAATCCACGCCAAATTTGCCTCGCTGTACCGTCTAGAAAGGAGAAGCCAGTGTCTGTCGGTATCCTCGGCACGAAACTCGGCATGACCCAAGTCTTTGACGAGGAAGGACGCGCCCTTCCTGTCACAGTCGTTCAAGCGGGTCCTTGTCGGGTGACTCAAATCAAAACCAAGCAAACGGATGGCTACAGTGCTGTGCAACTGGGCTATCACGAAGTTAAAGAAAAGGCAGTTAATAAGCCAGAAAAGGGGCATTTAGCCAAGTCTGAGGCTCCCCCCTTACGTCACCTGCGTGAATATCGCCTAGATAGCACCGACGAATTCCAACTTGGTCAAGTTGTAAACGTAGAAATATTTAGTGCGGGTCAACTGGTCGATATCTCTGGAAAGACCATTGGTCGTGGTTTTGCTGGCTATCAAAAACGCCATAACTTTAAGCGCGGACCCATGGCGCATGGTTCCAAAAACCACCGCCTACCCGGTTCCACTGGCGCCGGAACAACGCCCGGTCGTACCTTCCCTGGGAAGAAAATGGCAGGTCGTTATGGCGGTAAACGTCAGACCATTCGCAAATTACAAGTGGTGCGCGTAGACGCAGAACGAAACCTGCTGATTATTAAAGGGGCAGTTCCCGGTAAGCCAGGAGCGCTTTTAAACATTGCACCCACAAATAAAGTCGGGAAATAGTTATTCAGGGTTCATGGCTCATTGTTGATGCCCACCGATGAATCTTGAACAACCAGAATAAAGACTAAGGACTAAAAACTATGGTCGATTGTATAGTACGAAACTGGCAAGGGGAAGAAGTGGGACAAGCAACCCTGGAGCTGAAAGTTGCTAAAGAAGATAGTGCGTCTCACATTGTTCATCGAGCATTAGTTAGACAAAAGGCTAATGCTCGTCAAGGAACAGCATCAACAAAAACCCGCGCTGAAGTTAGAGGTGGCGGACGTAAACCGTGGCGGCAAAAAGGCACCGGTCGCGCTCGGGCTGGCTCAAACCGCTCACCCTTGTGGCGAGGAGGGGGCGTCATCTTTGGTCCCAAGCCCAGAGACTATAGCCTGAAGATGAACCGCAAAGAGCGGCGCTTGGCACTGCGAACAGCATTGCAGAGTCGATCTGAGGATCTGATTGTCGTCGAAGATTTTGCCGATCAATTGACCCGTCCTAAAACCAAAGACTTGCTAGAGGCGATCGCGCGTTGGGGAATTGATCCAAATCAAAAAGTCCTGTTAATTCTACCCCAACCGGAACAGCAGGTTTATTTGTCAGCGCGTAATGTACCAAGCCTTAAGCTAATTTATGCAAACAGCTTAAATATCTACGACGTATTAGAAGCGGACAAAATCGTCACCACCAATACAGCCCTTGCCACAATCCAGGAGGTTTACAGTGATTAAATCCAACCCCGGCGAATTGGCAGACATGGTGATTCGCCCAATTGTTACTGAAAAAGCCACGTTGCTCTTAGAAGATAACAAATACGTCTTTGATGTTGTTCCCAAAGCCACTAAACCTGAAATCAAAGCGGCAATAGAAAGCCTTTTTGATGTCAAAGTTACTGGTGTCAACACCTTAATGCCACCTCGCAGAAAGCGTCGCGTCGGCAAATTTGTCGGCTACAAGCCCCAGTACAAACGGGCAATTGTCACCTTAGCTTCTGGAGACTCGATTACGCTGTTCCCAGAAGTATAAAACAAGGTTGACCCAACGCCCTTGCTCAAGGGATCTGGTTTTATGTAGGGGCGGGTTTGATTACTATCGTTTCTTACCTAACCCAGATGTAACTAAACCCGCCCTGAGCGAGTGAAAGAGTTTTCAATAACGAAAGACAAATAAAGGATAGTTTTATGGGAACTCGTAGTTATAGACCCTACACACCTAGTACCCGCCAGGTGACCATCTCAGACTTTGCTGAGATTACCCGCAGTGAACCCGAAAAATCACTAACTACATCCAATCACCGTCCCAAAGGTCGCAATAATAGGGGCGTGATTACCAGTCGGCGCCGTGGTGGTGGACACAAGCGCCTCTACCGCATCATCGACTTTCACCGGAGCAAGCACAATATTCCGGCTAAAGTAGCAGCCATTGAATATGACCCCAACCGGAATGCCCGGATTGCCCTGCTTTACTATCAGGATGGCGAAAAACGCTATATTCTGCATCCGGCTGGTTTAGAAGTGGGGGCGTCCGTAATTTCTGGACCCGATGCTCCCATTGAAGTTGGCAACGCTTTACCTCTGAGCAATATCCCTCTAGGAACCAGCGTCCATAACGTGGAACTGGTGCCTGGAAAAGGCGGTCAAATCGTCCGCGCGGCTGGAGTTAGCGCCCAAGTCGTCGCCAAAGAAGGGAACTATGTCACCCTGAAGTTACCCTCCACGGAGGTTCGCCTGGTGCGGCGGAACTGCTATGCCACTATTGGCCAGGTCGGGAATAGCGAGGCTCGTAACCTAAGTTTAGGTAAAGCCGGTCGTAGCCGTCGCTTAGGACGCCGTCCCAAAGTGAGAGGAAGTGTCATGAACCCGGTGGATCACCCCCACGGTGGTGGTGAAGGCAGAGCGCCTATTGGTAGATCCGGTCCAGTTACGCCCTGGGGGAAACCCACTTTGGGAGCTAAAACTCGCAAACCCAAAAAACAAAGTACCTCTTTAATTGTCCGCCGTCGGCGCAAATCCTCGAAGCGAGGACGGGGTGGACGTCAGGCTTAATGCTTGCATTCAATTATTGACCATTAACCACGTTTAGATTATGGGTCGTTCTTTAAAAAAAGGTCCATTTATAGCCGACAGTCTTCTGAGTAAGATTGAAGCTTTGAACAGTAAAGGCGAAAAGCAGGTGATTAAAACCTGGTCACGCGCCTCAACCATTTTGCCGCAAATGGTGGGTCACACCATCGCCGTTCATAACGGGAGAACCCATGTGCCGGTTTTTATCAATGAGCAGATGGTGGGGCATAAACTGGGCGAATTTGCCCCAACTCGCACCTTTCGCGGTCATTCCAAGGGCGATCGCCGGGCGCGTTAATCGGTAAAATGCCGTTTGAGGAGTTGGCAGGTTGACTCTCGCTCTTGCCCATTAGAGATCACAAAAACTATGGCGACAATAGATACAACAGCAGAAACCAAAGCGATCGCACGTTATATTCGCATGTCCCCCTTTAAAGTTAGGCGGGTTCTCGATCAGATTCGTGGGCGTTCCTACCGTGAAGCCCTGATTATTCTGGAATTTATGCCTTACCGGGCGTGCGAACCTGTGCTGAAAGTCCTACGATCCGCCGTGGCGAATGCCGAACATAATGCGGGTCTAGATCCGGCAAACTTAGTGATCACCCATGCCTCTGCCGATATGGGACCAAGCTTTAGGCGCTATCGCCCCAGAGCCCAAGGTCGAGCTTATCAGATTCGCAAGCCAACCTGTCATATCACGGTGGCGGTTTCACCTCAAGTTGAGGACTAGTCAATCATCATCAATGATCACGATTGACAACGGACAAATACAAACTAAAGGAAGGATTCGTGGGACAAAAAATTCATCCAATTGGTTTTCGCTTAGGTATCACTCAAGAGCATCGCTCCTGTTGGTTTGCTGATACCAAGCGTTACCCAGAAGTCCTGCAAGAGGACTACATCATCCGACAATACGTCGAAAAGAACCTGAGTAACGCCGGAATTTCTACAATTCGGATCGAACGCAAAGCCGATCAAATTGATTTAGAAGTCCATACAGCTCGACCCGGTGTCGTGGTTGGTCGTGGCGGGAGTGGCATTGAATCCTTGCGTACAGGTCTACAAGACCTTTTGGGGAGTAATCGTCAAATTCGCATCAATGTCATTGAAGTCGCCCGGGTGGATGCCGATGCGGAGCTAATTGCTGAGTACATTGCCCAACAGTTAGAACGCCGTGTGTCCTTCCGTCGAGTTGTCCGTCAAGCCATTCAACGGGCGCAACGGGCAGATGTCCAAGGGATCAAAGTGCAAGTCAGTGGTCGCCTAAATGGCGCTGAAATTGCGAGGACGGAGTGGACTCGTGAAGGTCGAGTTCCCTTGCATACCCTACGAGCGGATATTGATTACTCCTACCGTACCGCTAGTACCATCTATGGGATTCTGGGTGTGAAAGTCTGGATTTTCAAAGGTGAAATCATTCCGTCTACAGAAGAAGTCGCCCCACCAGCGACAGCGCAACCCCGTCGCCGCCAACAACGGCGTCGCCAGCAATTTGAAGATCGTTCCAATGAGTAGTTATTTGTCCAAAGTCCAAAGGTGAGGTGACAACGGGCAAACGATAAACAACCACGACTAACTGATAACGGACCAAAATAACTATGTTAAGTCCTAAGCGAACAAAATTCCGCAAACAGCAGCGTGGGCGGATGAGAGGTCAAGCGACTCGCGGTAACTCCCTCAATTTTGGGGATTTTGGATTGCAAGCGATCGAACCTTCCTGGATTACTGCCCGTCAAATTGAAGCCGGTCGTCGAGCGATGACTCGCTACATTCGTCGGGGTGGAAAAATCTGGATTCGAGTATTTCCAGATAAACCTGTGACCATGCGCCCCGCTGAAACTCGTATGGGTTCGGGGAAAGGGTCACCTGAATATTGGGTGGCTGTGGTTAAGCCAGGTCGAGTTTTGTATGAAATCGCTGGTGTGTCCGAACCCCTTGCCCGCGAAGCCATGCGTCTAGCGGCGAACAAATTTCCCATTAAAACGAAGTTCATTACCCGTGAAGGGGAATAAGTAGTATACGTTATGCCTTTGTCCAAAATAGACGACGCCAGAACGTTAAGCGATCAAGAATTAGCGGATGGAATTGTAGCTGCCAAGTGTGAGCTATTTCAACTGCGGTTGCAACAAGCAACCCGCCGCTTAGAAAAACCCCATCAGTTTAAGCATCTGAAACATCGTATTGCTCAGATGATGACGGTGGCGCAAGAACGGCAATTGGCAGCAGTTTCTGAAGAGACAACCCCACCAATGGTGAGCGATTCAGCCCCTGTAGCGACAACCGCTACAGCCACGACTCAACCCCCTCAAGCCGAGGTAGAAGAGTCGGTTAGTGAACCCGAGGCGACTGAAGTCACCCCTGAATCCTCACCATCTGAGTCTGAGGCAAAAGAAGAGGAGTAAACCGCGATGGCAGTTAAAGAACGAGTTGGTTTGGTGGTGAGCAACAAAATGGATAAAACCGTAGTTGTTGCTGTTGAAAATCGATCGCCCCACCCGAAATACGGCAAAATCGTTGTCAATACCAAGCGATACAAGGCACACGATGAAGAAAATCGCTGCCAAGAAGGCGATCGCGTCCGCATTCAAGAAACACGACCTCTGAGTCGCACGAAACGCTGGCAGGTTACGGAAATTCTTAATAGTGCCTCAACTTAAGGAGTGTTGACCCAACGCGACCTCGAGGGAACCTGGTTTTGGGTTTGGAATTGTCTCGAATGCTGAAATACTCGGTCGGGGGCACGAGTCAAATCTGGGTCAGGTGAGAAACGATCATAGTGAAAAGAACCCCTACGTGCCTCACAACTCATAACTCTTAAAGAGTAGAAATCCCATGATTCAACAACAAACGTATTTAAATGTGGCTGATAATAGCGGTGCGCGTAAAGTGATGTGCATCCGCGTCCTCGGTTCTGGAAATCGGCGTTACGGCAGTGTTGGTGACGTGATCATTGCTGTGGTTAAGGATGCGATTCCTAACATGGCAATCAAAAAGTCCGACGTAGTTCGGGCAGTTATTGTCCGCACTCGCAAAGGATTGCGTCGGGAAAGCGGGATGAGTATTCGCTTTGACGATAACGCTGCTGTGATTATTAACGCCGATGGCAATCCTAGAGGAACTCGTGTATTTGGTCCTGTGGCGCGAGAACTGCGGGACAGAAATTACACAAAAATTGTGTCCTTGGCTCCGGAGGTACTCTAATGGCTCAAAAGACAAAAAATGCGCCTGTGCGTTACAAAATGCACATCAAAAAAGGTGACACGGTACAAGTGATTAGTGGTCACGATAAAGGTAAGGTAGGAGAAATTCTGCAAATATTACCTAAAATTAGCAAGGTGATCGTCAAAGGCGTGAATGTCAAAACCAAACACGTCAAGCCTCAGCAAGAAGGGGAAACGGGTCAAATTGTGACCGTTGAATCTCCGATTCACAGTTCCAATGTCATGCTTTATTCTAATAAGCAAAAGGTGGCAAGTCGGCTCTGTTACACCTTGACTGAGGATGGACGAAAGGTACGAATGCTGAAGAAAACAGGTGAAATTATTGACTAAATTTCTTGGTCAATCGTCTTCTGTGGTAATGACAAAAAGAAAAGGACAAAGGATCAATAAAAATAGCCCCTGACCAAGCCCAGGGAAAGAAGAATAACCCCCATGTCTGACCAATTGAAAACACTCTATCAAGAAACAATTGTTCCCAAACTTAAAGAACAGTTTGGGTATACAAATATCCATCAAGTCCCCCGTGTGATCAAAATAACCGTCAACCGGGGATTAGGAGAGGCATCTCAAAATGCTAAAGCACTCGAATCATCATTGAGTGAACTGGCGACCATTACAGGTCAAAAACCCGTGGTTACCCGTGCCAAAAAAGCGATCGCGGGATTTAAAATCCGCCAAGGAATGCCTGTGGGGATAATGGTAACCCTGCGATCGCAACGGATGTACTCGTTCTTGAATCGCTTAATTAACTTAGCCTTGCCACGAATTCGCGATTTTCGCGGGATCAGCCCCCGCAGTTTCGACGGTCGCGGTAACTATACCTTAGGCATCCGAGAACAACTGATTTTCCCGGAAATAGACTACGACCGTATCGATCAAATTCGTGGCATGGATATTTCAATTATCACAACCGCGAACACCGATGAAGAGGGTCGTGCTTTACTCAAAGAGATGGGAATGCCTTTCCGGGAGAAATAAGCCTGTAAGTATAGGAAGGAAATAATGGCGGCAAACGACACAATTGCAGATATGCTGACCCGCATTCGGAATGCGTGCTTGGTGCGGCATCAAACCACAAATGTCCCAGCAACAAAAATGACACGGGCGATTGCCCATGTTTTAAAAGAAGAAGGCTTTATTGCCGATTTTGAAGAAGCTGGGGAAGGGGTAAAAAAATACATAGTCATTTCGTTGAAATACAAAGGAAAAACTCGCCAACCCATTATCAGAGCGCTGAAAAGGGTGAGTAAACCTGGTCTCAGGGTTTACAAAAACCGCAAGGAATTACCGCGAGTTCTCGGTGGTATTGGAATTGCGATTATTTCCACGTCCAGTGGCATCATGACAGACCGGGAAGCCCGACGACAGGGAATCGGTGGGGAAGTGCTGTGTTACATCTGGTAGCGCTGTTTAAATCAGCCTCTTAAACCTGAAAATTCTTTTGCCTGGTAAGGAGGATAAAATTATGTCGCGTATTGGCAAGCGCCCGATAACAATTCCGAATAAAGTGACCGTGACCATTGACGGTCAACAGGTTACTGTAAAAGGACCCAAAGGAGAACTCCAACGAGTTCTGCCCAAACAAGTCACAGTTGAACAAGAAGGAGAAACAATTGAAGTGCGACGACGGGATGAATCCCGACTTGCCCGTCAGCGCCACGGATTATCTCGCACCCTAGTTGCCAATATGGTAGAAGGGGTTTCCCAAGGTTTTCAGAAGCGTCTAGAAATCCAAGGGGTCGGTTATCGCGCCCAAGTTCAAGGGCGTAACCTGATTCTGAATGTGGGGTACAGTAAACCCGTGGAAATTGTCCCTCCCCAAGACGTGCAGCTAGCGGTTGAAGGGAATACTAACGTAATTGTTAGCGGGATAAATAAAGAAATCGTCGGCAACACAGCGGCTAAAATTCGGGCGGTGCGTCCCCCTGAAGTTTATAAAGGGAAAGGCATTCGCTATGCCGGTGAAATGGTTAGACGTAAAGCTGGTAAAGCAGGTAAGAAGTAAAGATGAAACTTACTCGTAAACAATCAGTCCGACGTAGACATCGGCGCGTTCGCCGGACAGTCCAAGGTAGTTCTGAACGTCCTAGATTGGCGGTTTTTCGATCAAATCAGCACATTTATGTGCAGATTATTGACGATGATCAGCAACATACTCTAGTGGCGGCTTCTACTCTAGAACCTGGACTGAAGTCAGAGTTGCAATCAGGTGCCACCTGTGACGCCTCGACTAAAGTGGGTCAGTTAATTGCCCAGCGAGCGCTGGAAAAAGGCATATCTCAGGTTGTTTTTGACCGGGGAGGAAACCTTTATCATGGTCGTGTGAAAGCTTTGGCAGAAGCGGCGCGTGAAGCTGGGTTAGACTTCTAGAATAAGTAGATCAAAATTTAAATTATGGCAAATCGTCGCAAAAGTAGCCGCGCTAAAGAAAAAGAAAGCACCTGGCAAGAACGGGTTATTCAAATCCGTCGAGTTAGCAAGGTGGTTAAAGGCGGTAAAAAATTAAGTTTCCGTGCCATCGTTGTGGTAGGCAACGAGCGCGGTCAAGTGGGCGTTGGTGTGGGCAAAGCCAGTGATGTAATTGGCGCTGTTCGTAAAGGGGTTGTCGATGCCAAAAAGCAAATCATCGATGTTCCCTTAACCAAGTCTAATTCCATTCCTCACCCCTCTAATGGGGCGGCTGTCGGTGCTAAGGTGATGATGCGACCCGCTGCACCCGGTACAGGGGTAATTGCTGGGGGTGCAGTGCGGACGGTTTTGGAATTGGCAGGGGTTCGTAATATTTTAGCCAAGCAATTGGGTTCTAATAATCCCTTGAATAATGCTAGAGCTGCCATTAACGCCCTAGATTCTCTGCGAACTTTTGCCGAAGTGGCTCAAGAACGCGGGGTTGATGTTGAGAAGCTCTATGTCTAAAGGTAGAGTGTTGAGTGTTGAGTTTTAAATGTAGAGACGTGCCATGGCACGTCTGAGTTTTGAGTTTCACGAGCTAGATTATGAGAATCCATACTGTAGCACCCCAAGAAGGTGCAAAGAAACGTCGTCGTCGTGTTGGTCGCGGGATTAGCGCAGGTCAAGGGGCTAGCTGTGGCTTTGGCATGCGGGGTCAAAAGTCGCGATCGGGTCGGGGTACAAGACCGGGCTTTGAAGGGGGTCAGATGCCCTTGTATCGCCGCCTACCCAAGTTAAAACACTTTACGGTAATTAACCCAAAACATTACACTACGATAAATGTAGGTAAGTTAGCATCGCTCCCTGCCAGTACAGAGGTGACTTTACCGTCACTGATGGAAGCGGGTATCGTCACCACGAACGACGGACCGTTGAAAATTCTGGGTGACGGGGAGTTGCATGTATCGCTAAACGTTAAAGCCGCTGCTTTCACGACTGGCGCCCGCCAAAAAATTGAGGCGGCTGGTGGGAGTTGTGAAGTGATTGAGGCGTAACTTTTTAGCGTTGGCGGGTAATGGTGCTGCTAATAGGTTGAGAAAAGTAGAGATACAGTTAGGTCTTGATCTAACCAAGGTCTGTAGGGCGTTTTTGACCGCGCCATCCAGGTTATTGATCTGGAACTCTAATTAAGATACGAAGGGACGCGATTTTAATTGACCCCGAAGTATCCTATTAGAATCCCTGTTTATTTATAACAGGGAGAGGTCAACACTGTGTCATCTGGAGGTATCCCTTTATGGTCGTCAGTCGAGACAAAACTCCAACGGCTCAAGAAACATTTATGCAGATGGCACAAGCTGCCGGTCTTAGAGGTCGGTTGCTTTTGACCATCGGTTTGTTGATCCTAGCCCGGTTTGGTGTATTTTTACCTGTACCGGGAATTGATCGGGAACAACTTTCAACAGCTATCCAAAGTGGAAACGTTCCCATTGCTGGCATTTTAGACTTTTTCTCTGGGGGAGGATTCTCGGCTTTGGGAATTTTTGCCCTGGGAATCTTGCCCTATATTAATGCGTCAATTATCTTACAGTTGCTGACGGCAGCTATCCCCACGCTGGAAAATTTACAGAAGAATGAAGGGGAAGCAGGACGCCGAAAAATTTCTCAGATTACCCGTTATGTTGCCCTGGTTTGGGCAATATTGCAAAGTGTGGGTCTGGCACTATTTGCCAGCCAGTTTGCTACAAATCCGGGAACTCTCTTCTTTGTGGAAACTGTGCTGGCAATTACGGCTGGCTCAATGTTTGTCATGTGGATTTCGGAAGTGATTACCGAACGCGGGATTGGCAATGGAGCATCTTTGTTGATTTTTGTCAATATTGTGGCAGTTCTGCCCCGGACATTGGGTCAAACGATTGAGTTGGCACAGACAGGGGGGCGAGAAATGGCAGGTAAGGTGGTCATTTTGCTCCTGGTTTTCTTGGTGATGATTGTCGGGATTGTCTTCGTTCAGGAGGGAACGCGCCGGATTCCGATTATTTCGGCAAGACGACAAGTTGGGCGTCGCCTCTATCGGGAACGGACGAGCTATCTGCCGCTACGACTGAACCAAGGTGGGGTAATGCCGATCATCTTTGCCTCAGCGGTTTTGATTCTACCCACTTCCCTAGCTGGCTTTGCTCGCGGTGGTAATAGTGAAGGAGTTTTGGGTTCAATTCTCCAAGCTGTCAATCAGGTGGCAGTATATATCAGTCCGAATGGTCCGACGCCGTGGCTGTATGTACTGGTTTATCTGGTGTTAATTCTCTTTTTCAGCTATTTCTATGCGTCGTTGATCGTGAATCCGGTTGATATGTCGCAGAATTTGAAGAAAATGGGAGCGAGTATTCCGGGAATTCGCCCCGGTAAAGCCACAAGTGACTATGTTGAGCGAGTGCTGAATCGGTTGACGTTTTTGGGTGCAATCTTTCTGGGACTGGTAGCGGTTGTGCCAACGGCTGTAGAAAGTGCCACTGGAGTGACTACGTTTAGAGGGCTGGGGGCTACCTCGTTACTGATTTTGGTCGGTGTGGCAATTGACACGGCAAAACAGGTTCAAACATACGTGATTTCACAGCGTTACGAGGGTATGGTTAAGCAGTAAAATTGCTGCTATGTCATTGGTGACTTTTCCTTTGTTCATTGTTGATTGAACCTAAATTGGGGGGGTACAAGAGAATTCACAGCTAACTTGAGAACCCCCTTGATCCCATCAAATTGACAAAGGACGAATGACATAAGACATAAGACATAAGGCATAAGACAAATAACCAATGACACGATTAGTTTTTTTAGGACCACCAGGGGCAGGAAAAGGAACACAAGCTCAGCTAATCGCTCAGCTTTATCAGATTCCTCACATATCTACGGGGGAGATTCTACGGAGTGCGATCGCGCAATCTACACCACTCGGACAAAAGGCGCAGTCTTATATGGATCGAGGCGAGTTGGTGCCAGATGAATTGATTCTGGATCTAATTCGCGATCGCCTCCAGCAACCTGATACTCAAGCGGGTTGGATTTTGGATGGGTTTCCGCGCAATGTCAGCCAAGGGGCTTTTCTGGAGAATCTGCTTCAGGATCTTGATCAGCGCTGCGATTATGCTATTTATTTGGATGTCTCCGATGAATCAATCCTGAAACGTTTACTCTCACGGGGACGCCAAGATGATAATGAGCAGACGATTCGGCGACGCCTAGAAGTCTACCGCCAACAGACGGCACCGGTGATTGAGTTTTACCGCGATCGCTCAATCTTACGCGAGATTGATGGGGATAGACCTATGGACGAGGTTACGGGCTCTCTCAAGCAGGTGATGTCCTGAAATCTGGAGGAGTTAAGCCCCCAATGCCAAAGCCGGAAAAGGAACCCCGTCTCACTTTTGACGGATGTTCTCCTCTCGCTGAAGTCGTTACTATTTCTAAGGCTTCCATTAATTTGGACAGCTTCCCCAGTTAGGTGGGGAAAACATCTGGACGGGTAAGTGCCGTCACTGCCAGAATGAAACTCCAAAGTAAGCTGCCGGTTTCTAGCTATAAGTAGACACGAGCAATTGCTGACCCTTACTGGCTTAGGTCTTATGTAATGGCAACTCTTCTAGGGAGCCGCTCATGGTGTTTCAACTTTTCTTAACACTAACCAAGCAAAAAAGCCGTTTGAGGGCGGATTTTGATAAAATATGTTAACACTCCCTGGACAAATCTCTATCTGTGTGGAGGGGAACTTAGTGACCCATAGTATTGAGGAACGACAAAATTGGCTAAGCAAGACTTAATTGAAATGGAAGGGACGGTAACCGAATCCTTACCGAACGCCATGTTTCGGGTTGACTTGGATAACGGCTTCAACGTCCTTGCCCATATCTCTGGCAAAATCCGCCGCAACTACATCAAAATCTTACCGGGCGATCGGGTCAAAGTTGAATTGACCCCTTATGACTTGAGCAAAGGTCGAATCACCTACCGCCTTCGCAAAAAATAACAATCGTTATGGCTAATTTCAGCGAAAATTTGACTTTAGCCCAAAAAAATGATATGATAATATGCTTGCGTTGTAACTAAAAAAGCCAATGAAGGTTAGAGCATCAGTCCGCAAAATGTGTGAAAAATGTCGCGTTATTCGACGCCGTGGTCGAGTAATGGTTATTTGTCAAAACCCCAAACATAAGCAACGTCAGGGGTAATCTACAGACTCTATAAGACTTATTTGTAGCACAAAACCAACAAAAGGGAGAAAAATACCGTGGCAAGAATTGCCAGTGTAGACCTACCTCGCGATAAACGAATAGAAATTGGTCTAACCTACATCTACGGAATTGGGCTATCTCGCTCCAAAGAAATTCTCAGTAAAACGGACATTAATCCGGATACCCGAGTCAAGGATTTAAGCGATGCTGAGGTAGCCAGCCTGCGATCAGTGGTAGAGGGCGACTATCAAGTCGAGGGAGACTTAAGGCGCTGGGAATCGATGAATATCAAGCGTCTCGTCGATATTGGCACCTATCGTGGGCGTCGCCATCGCCAAGGCTTACCGGTGCGCGGTCAACGAACCCGCACTAATGCCCGTACCCGTCGTGGTAGACGTATTGCCGTTGCTGGGAAGAAAAAAGCACCGGCGAAGAAGTAACACAATTATTCAGTTCACACCCATCACTAAGATAGCCAAATAAAGCGATATGGCGCGACCAACTAAAAAAACTGGTACAAAAAAGCAGAAACGAAACGTTCCCAACGGAATGGCATTCATCCAGTCTACCTTCAACAATACCATCGTCACTATTTCTGACACTCGAGGCGATGTGGTTTCGTGGGCGTCAGCGGGATCAAGTGGCTTTAAGGGCGCTAAGAAAGGCACCCCCTTTGCGGCTCAAACCGCTGCTGATAATGCCGCCCGCCGAGCCATTGACCAAGGAATGCGGCAAATTGAGGTAATGGTCAGTGGTCCTGGTGCAGGTCGAGAAACGGCTATTCGCGCACTGCAAGGGGCAGGACTAGAAATTACCCTGATTCGGGATGTCACGCCAATTCCTCATAATGGTTGCCGTCCTCCTAAACGACGTCGTGTCTAGGAACGGGAAATCGGGATAGGAAATTGGGTAAGCAAAACCAAGGGTTGAATTCAGTTTGTATCTCAATGAAACCTTCAAGTCGGCTTACCCCTTATCGGTCTAGACTCGACAACAGAATCAAGTGTCAGCATTGAGGAAGTTATGCCGACCAACCACTGATACTTTGCTTATTGCCACTTGTACCAAATTGTGGGTTAGGCGCAACAGAATTTCAAAAGTACTAGCAAGAGTACTTTTGATGGGGTCCTATGAATTAAAGGAGGGAGGTCACTCCGTGGCGCAGTTTCAGATTGAGTGCGTAGAATCCAAAACACTAAAGAATCAAAGTCAATATAGCAAATTTGTCCTAGAACCTCTCGAACGCGGTCAAGGTACAACAGTTGGCAACGCCCTGAGAAGGGTTCTCCTGTCTAACCTGGAAGGTACAGCGATTACCGCTGTGCGGATTGCTGGAGTCAATCATGAGTTTGCCACCATTGAGGGAATCAGAGAGGATGTTCTAGAAATTCTCCTGAATATGAAGGAAGTCGTCCTCAAAAGCTATACACCTGGACCCCATATTGGTCGAGTCATGATCACTGGACCCTCAACCGTGCGATCGGCTCAGTTTGATTTACCGTCGGACGTAGAATTTGTTGATCCGGGTCAGTATATTGCGACTCTAGCCGACGGAGCCAAACTGGAAATGGAGTTCCGTATCGAAAGAGGAAAAGGATATCGCTCTGTAGAACGCGGTCGTGATGAAACATCCTCGGTTGATTTCCTGCAAATTGACGCCGTATTCATGCCGGTGACCAAGGTTAACTACAGCGTTGAGGATACTCGTGTTGACGGTTCCCTGGAAAAAGACCGTTTAATTTTAGATGTTTGGACCAATGGCAGCGTGTCACCCCAGGAAGCGCTGAGTCAAGCCGCTAGCCTTCTTGTGGATTTGTTCAATCCCCTGAAAGATATCGAGCTGAAGCCAGAGCCAGTGGGAGGTCCGGTCGATGAAGATCCAACCAGCCAAATTCCGATTGAAGAACTGCAACTGTCGGTGCGGGCGTATAACTGCCTCAAGCGAGCGCAAATTAACTCCGTTGCTGACTTATTAGATTATAGCCAGGAGGATCTCCTAGAAATCAAGAACTTTGGTCAAAAGTCTGCCGAAGAAGTCATAGACGCCTTGCAAAAACGCTTGGGGATTACATTGCCCCATGAAAAATCGGCTAAACCAACTTAAGGATTGAGAATAAATGGCTAATCGTCAACTCGATTAGCCATTGGATTGAGAAATTGTTCATTGTTGTGGGATTGTAGAGGAAAAAAAGAAAATGCGTCATCGTCGTCGAGTACCCAAACTGGGAAAACCAGCCGACCAGCGCCGAGCGCTGCTCAGAAGCCTCGCTACCGAGTTGATTCGTCATGGTCGAATCACTACTACCAAAGTACGGGCAAAAGCCGTGCGCTCCCAAGTGGAAAAAATGATTACCTTGGCAAAAGATGGCTCCCTAGCATCTCGCCGTCAAGCCTTGGGTTATATTTACGACAAGCAGTTAGTTCATGCCTTGTTTGAAGGGGTGAATGATCGCTATGGCAATCGTAACGGTGGGTATACTCGCGTACTCAGAACCCTGCGCCGTCGTGGGGATAATGCGGAAATGGCAATTATCGAGCTAGTTTGAACTCAAGTTATGTCCGAGCGCGAGGCTAAGCCAACTCAACGCATCGCCCTAGTGATTCAATACCTAGGGACAAAGTTCTATGGTTGGCAACGACAGCCTCACCATCGCACGGTGCAAGGGGACATTGAGCAAGTTCTGTCCACCGTCGAAGGAAAACCTGTAACCTTACACGCTGCAGGGCGTACTGATACAGGCGTTCATGCCGCTGCCCAAGTGGCACATTTTAACAGTAGTCGTCCGATTCCCGGTGAGCGATGGATGCCCCTGCTTAATAGCCGACTACCGGAGGATATCCTGATTCGGACATCAGCCCCCGTACCCGCGAATTGGCATGCTCGCTTTTCGGCGATTTGGCGTCGGTATCGGTACAGTATCTATACAGACGCTTGTCCTAACCTTTTTGTGCGACCGTTTAGTTGGCATTACTATCAGGCTCCCTTAGATGAACATCGGATTCAGGAGGCGCTTAATCCGCTAGTGGGCAAACACCACCTGGCAGCATTCCACCGGGCTAACTCCGGACGCAAGCATTCCTGGGTCACAGTTCAGGACACCCAATGTTACCGAAATGGTTCATTTATTCATATTGAAATTCAGGCGGATGGATTTTTATACGGCATGGTGCGGCTACTCGTCGGCATGCTGGTAGAGGTAGGGCGGGGCAAAGTTCATCCCCAAGAGTTTACTCAACTGTGGGTGAATCAACAGCGGGAGCAAATCAAATATGCGGCGCCAGCAAAGGGTCTGTGCTTGTTACGAGTGGGTTACCCAAACTCGCCGTTTCCGCCAAAAACCTGGTTTGATACTCAGCCGAAGTTTATGTTGCCGACCGAGACGCCCACTCAATTGTGTTTAGGTTAACTGTTTACGTAATCAAAAAAACTCATGCAAAAAACTTACCTGCCGACTCACGATTCCCTAGAACAAAATTGGTACGTTATTGATGCCGAAGGTCAACGTCTGGGACGATTGGCAACTGGAATTGCCATGATTCTTAGAGGGAAAAATAAGCCGACCTATTCTCCCCACATGGATACGGGGGACTTCGTTATCGTCGTCAATGCCGAGAAAGTCGTCGTTACCGGAAAAAAAAGCAGTCAGAAGCTCTATCGCCGCCACTCCGGTCGTCCAGGCGGGATGAAGACTGAAACCTTTGAGCATTTACAAGGCCGCATACCGGAACGGATTATCGAAAAGGCGGTTAAAGGGATGCTGCCTAAAAATTCCCTGGGTCGCAAACTTTTTACTAAGCTAAAAGTCTATGCGGGTGAAACTCATCCCCATGACGCTCAAAAACCTCAAACCTTAACCATTAACACCATTCCAGGAGAACAAGACTAATGCAAGCAACAGAACCGATGGAAAATCGTGCGGTTTACTGGGGAACCGGTCGCCGTAAATCCTCAGTCGCCCGGGTACGCCTAGTTCCGGGTACGGGTCAACTTATTGTTAATGGTCGTCCCGGCGATGTCTACTTTAATCTCAATCCAGCTTATTTAATGGTGACTAAAGCGCCACTGGAAACTTTGGGTTTAGAGAATGATTACGACATCTTAGTCAATGCTCATGGTGGTGGATTGACGGGACAATCGGATGCCGTTCGCTTAGGCGTGGCGCGGGCGCTTTGTGAACTTGATCCGGACAATCGCTCTCCGTTGAAGAGTGAAGGGTACTTAACTCGCGATCCCCGTGCCAAAGAACGGAAGAAATATGGCTTACATAAAGCCCGCAAAGCTCCCCAATACTCGAAGCGTTAAAATTTGGGTAATACAATAAGGATAAATTGGGGTGAGTTCGCCCCAAAATACAGAATAAAGAAACGCTTGCTCGACTAGAGGACAGTAACAATGCCAAAATCTGATATTCATCCCCAGTGGTATCCAGACGCCAAAGTCTATTGCAACGGAGAAGTTGTGATGACTGTTGGCTCAACCCAGCCGGAACTTCATGTTGATGTGTGGTCGGGGAATCATCCCTTTTTTACGGGAACCCAAAAAATTATTGATACGGAAGGTCGTGTGGAGCGCTTTATGCGGAAATACGGCATGTTAGAAGGGAATGCCTCAGAGCAGCAATCGTCTAAAGAGAAATAGCTAGGTAGGTTGAAGTGTGGAGAGACGTTAGCGAAGCCTAACTCTTAAGAGTTAGACTTCGCACTTCAATGCTTATTTCAGCTATTTCAATGGAGCGATCGCTTGAACCATGGCGGAAACTTACCTACTTGATAAATTAAAATCGGTTGAACAAACCTTTCACGAATTAACGCGCCGTTTGGCTGACCCCGATATTGCCACTGATCCGGTGGAAGTGCAACGGGTGGCAAAAGCGCGTTCTTCCTTAGAGGAAGTGGTGAACACCTACGAACTCTGGAAAACAGCTCAGGAAGAACTGGTTGGCGCTCGGCAAATCCTCAAGGAAGCCAATGGGGGTGGTGAAATGTATGAAATGGCATCTCTGGAAGTTGAGGAACTGCAAACCAAGCTCAGTCAACTGGAAACGCGCCTAAAAATCTTACTCTTACCTCGTGATCCTAATGATGATAAGAACATCATGTTGGAAATCCGAGCCGGAACTGGGGGCGACGAAGCCAGTATTTGGGCAGGGGATTTAGTCCGAATGTACTCACGCTATGCCGAAACTCAGAACTGGCGGGTGAAGCTATTGAGCGAGTCCACGGCTGATATGGGTGGATTTAAAGAGGCAATTCTGGAAATCCAAGGGGAACAGGTTTACAGCAAGCTGAAGTTTGAAGCCGGCGTTCATCGGGTGCAACGAGTCCCGGTGACGGAAGCGGGGGGACGAGTCCATACCTCAACCGCGACTGTCGCTGTAATGCCAGAAGTGGATGATGTGGAAATTGAGATTGATCCGAAGGATTTGGAGGTTTCCACAGCCCGTTCTGGTGGCGCGGGTGGACAGAATGTGAATAAGGTGGAAACAGCGGTTGATCTGTTCCACAAGCCAACTGGGATTCGGATCTTCTGTACTGAGGAGCGTTCTCAACTGCAAAACAGAGAGCGGGCTTTACAAATTCTCCGGGCTAAACTGTATGAAATGAAGCTGCGGGAGCAACAGGAAGCTGTCACCTCGATGCGGCGCTCGCAGGTGGGTACGGGTTCGCGATCGGAGAAGATTCGCACTTATAATTATAAGGACAATCGCGTTACTGATCATCGCTTGGGTCAAAACTATTCTCTGAATAACTTGCTGGAAGGGGATTTGGAGTCTGTGATTCAATCTTGCATTACCCAAGATCAACAGGAACGTTTAGAAGAGTTGGCAACTTCGGATGAACAAGGGGAATCGCTTTTGGCTTAACTGTTATTGGTCATTTGTCCTTTGTTTTCTGTCAATAACTTAGGATGGTATTTTGGGGTGCAAGCAAGTTACCCCCTTTTTACCACGGCGATTGAAATCGCTGCTAGACAAACAAAGTCCGCCTACGCGGACTGCCTTGAAGCCTTCTGCCTTGAAGCCATCTGTCTTGACAACCATGTTAAATAATAAACTTGAACAACTCACAAGCTTATTTGCTCAAATGGATCGGGCATTGATTGCCTATTCTGGAGGAGTGGATAGCACCTTAGTTGCCAAGATTGCTTATGATGTTTTAGGCGATCGCGCTTTAGCTGTAACCGCCGAATCCCCGTCTCTGTTACCCGAAGAATTGGAAGACGCCCGAATTCAAGCGGCGGTGATTGGCATTCCTCATGAATTGGTGCAAACCGATGAAATGAATAATCCCAATTATACGGCGAATCCGGTTAACCGTTGCTATTTTTGCAAAAGTGAACTTCACGACACACTGAAACCCTTGGCGCTACAACGGGGTTATCCTTATGTCGTGGATGGCGTGAATGCTGATGACTTGGGGGACTATCGCCCTGGAATTCAAGCGGCGCAAGAACGAGGGGCGCGATCGCCTTTAGCGGAAGTGGGCGTAACAAAAGCGGAAGTGCGCCAACTGTCGCAACAGTTAGGGCTTCCGTGGTGGGATAAACCCGCCCAACCTTGTCTAAGTTCTCGCTTTCCTTATGGCGAAGAAATTACAATTGCTAAACTGCAACGGGTAGGGCGGGCGGAAGTTTATTTACGGAAATTAGGGTGGAAAAATTTGCGGGTGCGTTCTCAAGGGGATACTGCACGAATTGAATTATCGCCGGAACAAATTAAAGAATTTGTTTTGACCACGGATTTACCGACTCTGGTATCAGCGTTTCAAGATTTAGGATTTTTGTATGTAACCCTCGATTTAGAAGGGTATCACAGTGGCAAGTTAAATCGAGTCGTGAATCAAGACGATAAAGTCATAGCGTAGGGGCGGGTTTAGCCACAATTGTAGGGGCGCAAGGCTTTGCGCCCTATTCAATGGTAAGATCTATTCCACCGCCAAGGAGGTTAGGACACATAGGACTCTCCGGAGACGTAAGGTGTGGACAAATCGACTAATACAGCACAATAATTTCCTTACCCTTTAATTAATCTAATTTCATCTATCCCCAACTTTTTTAGCCCATTCGGTTGGCTTTTTATTAACTCCTCTCCAACGTCTCTTATCCCTTAGTGTATTGGCTCCACTCTTTAACAATAAATGAATAATTTGCCCCCATTTTCACATAATAAAGCGCATCAAAGCCTTCATCCCAACTCGGTAAAACCAGCTTTTTATGCGTTGCTAAAATCCCCGGTACAGGAATCACCTGTTTCCCTTGGCGTTGAGCATTTCGTCGCTTACAATCCTCTACAACCGATTGAAAATAATACCCCACCACACTAAATCTCTTTTCCTTCGCGGGTACAATATAACGCGCCCTATCTTCCGGCGTTGGATTCGTATTATCCACAACAAAACGCTGTTGAGCATCGAGACAGGCTTGAACCAGAATCGCTTCCCGATGTCGAGTTTTGAGCATATCCAAGTTAATCCGGATATGAGTATTATAAAAGCGATCGCGGCAAAATGAAGATTTACCCGACGCCTGAATTCCGATTAAGATAACCGCTTCCATTGTGGTTTTGCTTTATTGCTGCGACAACCCCATAACCCTTAAATTGAAGGGTACTGAAATTTGGGCTGGTGGGCAATGCCCACCCTACGGTCTATCAAGGATTTCGGTGATATAAAATTATTGAGCGTGCCATTGTCTTTAAATTAGGATGAGAGTGACTGCGGTGATTTTTTACGGTGTTGGTGATAATGTCGGTAAACTTCAAGGTTTAATAAACAAGCCATCAGCCAGGTTAATCCCGCCCCTTGTCCGGCTACAATGTCCGTGGGCCAATGAATACCCAAATAAACCCGACTGAACCCAATTAGGACAATCAACCCGATAATTAGGCTGACAATCCACCACCGCCAACGGCGAAAGTGACGGGCGAGTAAATAGCCAATAAAACCATAGATAACCAGTGATAACATGGCATGACCACTGGGGAAACTGGAGGTATTCGGTTCAGCCGTGGTAAGTTGCCAGAGTTGGGGGCGCTGGCGGTCAAATAATTGTTTAATTAACAGGTTTAATCCGGTTCCACCCATAGCCGTAATCGCTAACGCGGTAAAATAAACACGCTGTTGTCGCGCCCAAAATATTGCCCCTAAAATTAGACAAATTAGGGTAACAAATATGGTGCCGCCAATAATCGAAGCACTCCGCATTACCCAATCCAGCAGAGGTGAATGAAGTTGTTTAACCAGCAACATGAGCATTTTGTCAATTGCCTGAGTTTGCTTTTCTAACACCTCGTCAGCAATTCCTAGAAAAACCCAAAGCCCTACAACTGTGAGGATTACTCCTGAAATGGGGAGAATAGAAAGCTTCCAGAACAGAGGCTTGTTGGTTTGCGATCGCCAAATCTGGATGATGGCTTCAATAATGTGGCTTATTTTTTCCTTGAACATCTTTATACTGGCATGACATGGCTAAAATTGTGGAATAGATTTTATAGGTTTAATGGGTGCATGTCGATCCATGGTATAATTCCCAACATGCGTCACTAACGCTACTACGTCCGCAGAAAGGGCTGCGCCCACTCTGTTTCTGTACACCATGCGGTTTCCTTTGCCTGATTGGCGGACACAGGCACTGATAGAGGGAGTCGTATGTCTGAATTAAAGAACTCAAATAGCGAAATTCGTTTAAATCTAGAACAGCAGAAAAAGCAAGCCAAAGAACTCTTGCGTCAGTTCAAAGCCTGTCAAGTCTCAGCATTCAAACGCTTTGAGCAGTATCATCCCCAAGGGAAGAAACTCGACGCTGATAGTCCTACATTTGAGCCGAAGTTGAGTGATGCTCAACTTGTGATTGCCCGGGAGAATGGTTTATCGAGTTGGGCGAAGTTCAAGGTACATATTGAACAACTCAACCAAGCTCGTCAGGCGATCGCACTCAAAATATCACCTCCTGATGCTGACTGCAAAACCCTGCATCTGCGCTGTGGTTGTGATATTCAACAGGGTTTAAAGCAAGCCGGGTTTTTGGGTGACTTTTTGGAGTTTGCTGATCCCTACTGCCAAGGTACTTTACCGGATGACTCCAATTTTTCCCACTTTCTCAGCCAACGGGCAAATTTTATCTCACAGGCGTATGGGATTGAACTCAAAGATGCCCACAAACGCTTAGAGCGAGAATATGATCGTTTGCACAAGAGTCATCACTATCCTCGGATTGTCCTATGGTTTGAACATGATGTTTATGATCAACTGATTCTTGCCTATATTCTGCACCATTTCTGGCACTCTGGATCACAACCCGAGCAACTGGAGCTAATTTGTTTAGATAAGTTTCCTGGCATTCATCGATTTCTCGGCTTAGGGCAGCTTTCACCAGAAGCCCTGCGGACACTGTGGTATCAGCGACAACCGATGACACCCAAGCGTCTGGAGTTGGGACATCGGGTTTGGCAAGGGCTGACTGCTTCATCTCCCCAAGCTCTGAATTGTATTATTAATCAGGGTTTGCCTGAGTTACCTTTCATGGCACAAGCATTACATCGACATCTCCAGGAACTACCCTGGATTGAGGATGGGCTAAGCCTCACCGAACGATTGACGTTAACCCTGCTTTTAGAAAAAGGGGCGATGACAGGGGGTCAACTGTTCAAGACTTTAACCTTAGAAAAGGAACCTCTGCCCTACTTAGGGGACACAATGTACTGGCAAGTTCTGGCGACTTTAAGTCACCTTCTTTATCCGCCGTTTGACATTGATATAGATACAATTCATCTACCTTGGTCAAGACGGATACTTCAGCTTAATGATACAGGACACGCTCTGTTGAACCGACAAGTGCATGGATTACAACTCAATCCGATTAATCGCTGGGTTGGAGGGGTCCCCCTCTGTAGCCATCAACCCCTTTGGCTCTGGGATGAAGAACGGGGACAACCTATTCCGCGTCGCTTGGTGTAACCCAAGGACAGCGATAAGAAGTAATGTTTGGTGCAACCTAAGGACAGCGATAAGAAGTAATGTAGAGACGTGCCATGGTACGTCTGTGGTAGAGGTTCCCCCGTTTAATTTTGGTACTTACCGATAACCTCTCTTCATACCCGCCCTTCGTCATCAAAGGGAGGGTTTTTTGTAGCTTCCTTAGAAGGTTTATACAAAGCCGTCATCTGTCCCATCTTTCCAATCCAAGCGCAACCTAACCAGCATGTCATTCAGAGCATCTTTTGCCGATGGTGCAGCGGGTAACAAACTCGACTGACTCACTTGTTCCAATTCCTCATACAGGCGTTTGTATTCTTCCCGATGAAACTCTATATCAGTATCTTTTATTTTAGATTGTTCCACACCTGCTAATTTCTGGGCAATTAAGTCTGAAATATACGATAACCTAAATTCTTGATTCAACCTCAGCAAATTCGCCTCCACTTCACCCGTTTTCATTAAATAAATACCCGTTAGCAACACTCGATAAACATAAAGAAGAGGCTTAACGCGACGCGGACATTCTTTTTCAAACAGTCGCCACTGAGTTCGGGCAAAACCCAAGTAGTGATGGCTGTGGTGGCGAGTGATGCACCCTTTCGCGATCGCTCTCAATTCTTCATGGTCTGGTGTTGTATGAACAATGAGGGGAGAGTACAATTGCTCTAAGACATAACCATTCTTTTTCAGGAGGAGGGAAAAGAACTTTTTGATATCGTGAGTAACTATATCCAGTTCCAATCCGTCTTTAATTTCCGACAATTCAATCGTCTCACGTCCTGTTTCTAGTCCGACGACTTCTTGTATCGGTAAAATGTGACTACCTCGTAAATCGTAATCAGAATCGGGTGAATGAAACCCATACAAATGCGCCCCGCTAATGGTGACAAATAATAGCGGATACGGCTGTGCAGCAATAGCGGGAAGTAAGCGAGTTTGTATTTCAATCATGATTTGCCTGATTTTTGAAAAATATCTCTACCGATTGGGTTAAATCGGATTAATCGGAAACCTTCGTAGGAGTGCAAAGCCTTGCGGCCTCCTCAATCCTTAATTTAATTGATAACGCTTACGCCCAGGAAATATAGGGGTGTACAGCCTTGATTTGTGTCAACTTAAGCTCAAAACTCTGCAATACCTTGATTTGACTCCTCCCTTAATACTGCTCGGTTAAAGAAGGTTGTCCATCGAAGGAAGCAGGGGGAGTAGGGGAAGCAATGTAGAGACGTAGCATGCTACGTCTGGAAGCAGGGGGAGAGAAGACCTGACTTTTCACTCTAGGTTGTCTGTGTAGTATATAGTCATTGATAGAGTTGTATAACTCATCGGTTATGTATTCGTGCGCCTTTCAACTTTTTTATTTTTGGTATAAATCAACGTAATACCAAGGGTTTCAGATGCTAATTTGGTAAGCCCTTGGGCGCTCCTGGGCGCGATCGCGGTGCTAGATGATAGCTT
>NZ_JAVJRX010000083.1:0-6594 GCF_040219735.1 Coleofasciculus sp. G1-WW12-02
AACCGTTTGTTAGATACCTTTTTTTGCAGCGATTTAAGCTTGCTTTCTAGTTGCTTGAACGGTTTGGGATTGGGGAACAATCGCCCATTAGACACAGCGGCAAAATGACTAATACCGACATCTATTCCTATTGATGTACCAGTCGGGTTGATTTCCGGTACATCCACTTTCCATTGCCAAGTTAATTGTGCATACCAGCCGGATGCCCGTTTCACGACCCGCGCTTGTTTAATGAGGGCGTCGCCAGGTATTGGGCGGGATTGGTTGAATTTAACTAGCCCAATCTTGGGTAACTTGACATACTTACCATCAATAGGAGCTGCTCCCATTGATGGAAACACGAATGACCTAATTCGACCTGCTTTCTTGTACCGTGGGAATCCCCGCCCATTCTTCCACATTCCCTCAAATGCTAACTGCAACCGCTTTAAAGTTTGCTGCAAGACTTGCGAGTGTACCTGCTTAAGTGCAGGAATATTCTTTTTAGCTTGGGTTAGTGCTACTGCTTGGGAATTGTAATTAGGCGCTTCTTTGTCTGCTGGTATGATATACTCGTGTTTAATCGAGCAAGCGTTTACCGGACTCTTACGAGAATTAACCCAATCTTTGCGCTCAGCTAAAGCATAATTGTATACCCTGCGGCATTGCTCTAGCCACTCTTCAAAAGTAGCTATCTGGGCGCTAGTTGGTTTCAGTTTAAACTCGTAAATTAAAGTAAACATTTGCAAGGGCCTCTGCAATGCTTTCTAACACTATACTACACTATTAGTTGAGTGTTGTCAGGATAGATTAGACTGGCGACTTTAGTCGCTTTGCTGAACGCAACGCGAAAGTTTCATCCTCTGGTTAAAACGCAGAGGTTTTCACCATCGCTACCCTATAATAGGGCACGATAGTATCGTGCCCCTACATCAGGGATAATTGATGGGGTAGGGGCACGGCATTGCCTTGTCCTAATCTAGTGTGTTTGTCCTGCTATAGCATTACCCAAAAGACACCTATCAAATCAGGGGCTCGCATCCCCTACTACGAACCCAACCTATTCCACCATTTTAGCTGTGCCGCGCCACGACAAAGTTGACATCCATCTTGACTAAGGACTAAAATTTTGCCAACACTGCTGACGGAAATCATCCCCCCGATGTTCAAAACTTTGATATTGGTCAAAGCTAGCACAAGCCGGTGAAAGTAAAACCACAGGCGCATTATCCTGTTGTGCTAATTCCGCTGCTCTAGGAACAGCTCGTGCCATAGTTTCCACAATTTCATAACGATAATACCCCAATTCCTGTAAGCGTTGGGCAAACGCAGGCGCCGCCTCCCCAATCAGTAAAACAGCCGCCGCTTTAGAGTGGATGGTGTTCAACCATTGAGTATCATCACCCGCTTTGGCTTCACCCCCAGCAATTAAAATAGCGGGACTATCAACCGCCGCTAATCCCACTTGCGCCGCATCATAGTTCGTGGCTTTACTATCATTAATAAAGTCGATACCCTGCCAGGTGATAATATGTTCTAAGCGGTGAGGAACACCGGGAAAATTCGTAATTGCCTCAACGATTGCCTGTTTCTCAATTCCTGCCAATCGCGCTACGGCAACTGCCATGAGTAAATTCTGCTGATTATGATGTCCCACCATCCGCAAGGAATCCACAGGGACAATCGGTTCAGACTCCACCATCACCCAACCATTCTCAATATACACCCAGGGACGAGGCGTCGCGTCACGTCCCCTGACACTCGTCCAGTAAGCGTTTGACCAATGGGTTGTGCCCAACTGACGCAAATACGGGTCATCACCATTAAAGACTTGATCGTGCGATCGCGACAGTAACTCAGCTTTGATAGTGTAGTAATTTTCCAGCGTCTTGTGGCGGTTCAAGTGATCCGGCGTAAAGGTTGTCCACACCCCAATCGTTGGTGCTAAATCCCGTGACGACTCAATTTGATAACTACTAATTTCTGCAATAACCCAATCAATTGGAGATTGGGGTAGTTTCTCATGTAGAGACGTTGCATGCAACGTCTCTAAGGACTGCGCCAAAGCCAGTTCACAAGCCGCATAGCCGATATTACCGCAGGCGGGTGCATGGAAACCAGCCGCTTGAAAAATAGCCGCAATCAGCGCCGTTGTCGTAGTTTTACCATTCGTCCCTGTGATACCAACCCAAGGAGAGGACTTGAGATAACGCCAAGCCAGTTCCATCTCGCCAATAGTATCAATCCCGCGATTCCTAGCTTCAATTAAAACCGGGATATCCCAAGGAACACCAGGACTCACCACAATCAGTTCAGGTAAATCCCCATCGCCAAGGGTGAGGGAATAACCCAGTTTAACCGTAATTCCCTGACCCGTCAGCGCTTGTTGTTGCTGTTGCAAAGATTCAGAGGTTTTGCTATCACTGACTGTTACCGTCCACCCTTCCTGTTTCAGGAGTCGTGCGGCTGCCATTCCGGAGCGTCCCAGACCAATGACGTGAGCGTTGGGCATACATAAACTGATGATAAGTTCGTTAGATTTTATTTTAGTTGCCCTGTAGAGACGTTGCGGTTGAATCTCTATAATAGGGTCAAACGTCATCGAATAATTTTCGTTGACATCAAACAAGGTGGGAGCATCATGACTCTTAAAATAAGTGTCGCTGACTTAAGCTGGGTTCGTAGTATGCACTTTAGTGCCAGAAGCGCTTTAGCGCTTACTACAAACATTTCTCTTAAAGGTTTGGCAGCAGCAATTAGTGTAAGCCTACTGAGTTGGACACTACCCACGAAGGCGCAACCCCTATCGGAGCAACAACTTCGGAACAGTATCGATCAACTTACGAATCCGGCACAACTACGACAATTTCAACAACGCCTCCAGCAAGAACAGCCTCTTTTGTATTTATTTTTACAATTAGAATCAGCTCAGACTGAAAATTTGCAACAGAAAGCCGAAAAAGAAATTCGACAAATGTTGCAACAGCCACCATCGCTACAACAGCAATTATTCCAGCGACAAATACGAGAACCTTTGGAACTGGACAACTTGTAAAGGCTGTCTTGAGTCGCAAAATCAATTGAACAGGGTTACAGCGAAAGAATACTTTTATTTTTTCGCTGTAGGTATTTTTACTATTATTCTAGAAGGCAAAAATACCCAAGGGGGGTTACAAAAGCGGATTTGGTATCTGGAGGGGTCAGAATCTCCTTGGAGAGTGAAATCTCTGCCCTACAGCCTTTCATCTTCTGCCTTCTCAACCGATGGGGTGAAGCATTTGGGTCTAACATTTGGGATGATTACTATAGGCTTAATTTTCCAATGCTTCACCTCTACAGTTGGGTGCATCCATCTTTGTAAAGTTATAGTGGGAGGATGGGGGTATGAATGAGAAGGAAAGGCTATTACAGCACAAAAGAAAGGCGAGTCTTTTGGGAACTTATACGTTATCAACCAAAGAGGTTAAACAGTGGATTGAAAAAAAATTGGGGATTTCCAATAGAGATATTGAGGAAAAAGGGCGGAACATGAAAGCTATGGAGGAGTTAAATGACCATATTCGCCGGAGACAACAAGAGCGGGATAAGGAATTGTGATACTGAGTAGGTGAGAAAAATTAAAGTTAGCGGCTCTTATCGTCATGGGTCTTATGTCAGGGTTTGAGGAATATTTACAAAACTTCATATAGTTGGGTTGATTTCCACCAACTTACTTAAGCATTGGGTTCAATTATTTGCTACACCCTGCCTACTATTTAACTCTTGACGATCGCGCCAAAATCTGCCAGTACCCGGGCGTGGTTTCGCAGTAACCCCAATAGATTCAGCCGATTACGCCGAATCTCTGGATTGTCGTCCATCACCATTACTCCGGCTTCCTTATCATCAAAGAATGTACTTACAATTGGCGTAACATCTGCTAATGCATCAACAATTTGTTGGTAATTGCGCTCTTGTTGTGCAGCTTGGGTACGGGGAACTAACTCAACTAAAGCATCATAAAAAGCAGGTTCACTCGATTTTTGGAACAGATCGGGATCTACCACAGCGTTGGGATCTAACTGTTGAAAATCTAAGTCTCCTTGCATCGATAACCGCGCCGAACGGTTCACCGTTTCGTAGATTTCATCCAGCTTGCCATTATGCCGAATTCCTTGCAGGAACAAGGCGCGAGAGCGAACATCTAACAAGTCTTTTAATGCCCGTTGTGTATAGTCGCGATCATTCTCACCTAAAACTGCATTCACCAAGTCATAATCAATCGTCTGTTCTTCTTGCAGCAAGGTGCGGATACGTTGTCGGAAAAACTCTTGTAAGGCTTCAACTGGTGATGATTTTCCCGAATAGGCGGCGACAAAATCGGCAGAGATATCCTGCAATAGCTGATCTAAATTAATCGCTAAATTACCATCCCAGGTAATATTAACCACCGCATTCGCTGCACGACGCAAGGCAAAGGGGTCAGAGGAACCTGTGGGAATCATGCCTAATCCAAAGATACTCACCAATGTATCCAAGCGATCAGCCAATCCTACCAATTGACCTGTCAACGTTTCTGGTAACTTGTCCCCAGCACCTCTGGGTAAATAATGTTCAAAAATCGCCGTCGCTACGGCATCTGATTCACCACTGGCTAGAGCATACTTTTGTCCCATTACGCCCTGTAATTCAGGAAACTCATAGACCATTTGGGTGACGAGATCGGCTTTACAAAGCGCAGATGCCCGAATAATATCATCCCATTGTGTCTGTGACACCGCCAATTGCTCAGCAATCCGTGACGCTATTTTTTCGATGCGCCCTACTTTCTGACGCATAGAGCCTAATTCATCTTGAAAGGTTACGGTTTCTAACTTGGGTAAATAACTCTCTAGGGGTGAGGCTAAGTCAGTTTTATAGAAATACTCTCCATCCGCTAAACGGGCGCGAATCACTCGTTCATTTCCGGCGGCGATCATATCTGATTTTGCCGGATCACCATTTGAAAGGGTAATAAAATAGGGGAGTAATTCTGTCGCCAATTCATCCTTGAACACCGGGAAGTAGCGCTGATGGGTTACCATTACCGTTTTTACCACCTCTGGTGGTAGGATTAAGTATTCTGGATCAAATTGACCCACTATGGCGGTGGGATACTCTACTAAGTCGGTGACTTCATCCCATAACGCCTCATACAGGATGGTATAACCCTTAAGTTTTTGCGCCGCCGCCTGAACTTGTTCTTGGATGATATGCTTACGCCGATCGCGTTCTACAATCACAAAGGCTGATTCTAGGGATTTCACATAGTCCTCAGCGTGGGAAATTGTGACCGATTTGGGGTGTAAAATACGGTGTCCACGGGATGTGCGATCGCTCTTAATCCTTTCTGAACCATTCACTAATTCAATCGGCAACACCGTATCATCCAACAGCGCCACCAACCAGCGAATCGGGCGAGAAAACTTCAAGTCTCCATCCCCCCAGCACATAAACCGCTTCCCTTCTAAGCTAAAAATCCATTGCGGGATCACGTCGCTGAGAATCTCGATCGCCGAACGACCAATTATTTTCTTGACAACAAAGACAAATTCCCCTTTATCCGTCTCTCGGATTTCTAGATCATCAAGGGTAACTTCCTGCTTACGAGCAAACCCTTCGGCGGCTTTAGTTGGTTTCCCGTCTTTAAATGCGGCTTTGACAGGTGGACCTTTGACTTCCTCTTCGCGGTTGGGTTGTTGGCTTGGTAATCCTTGAATCAGTACGGCTAGACGACGGGGTGTACCGTACACCTGGATGGCTTCAGGAGTCAGCAGTTGTTCGTCAAGACTTTTTGACAGGCGCGACTGCCATTGTTTAATCGCACTCTCTACGAAATTTGCGGGTAATTCTTCTGTACCGACTTCCAATAAGAATGTAGCCATAGTGGATCGCGCTTCGTGAACAGAGGGGTTTCGTCTGAGTAGGAGAACCTTTGCCAGCAGAGTATAGTTGCTGCCAGTTTTCCCAGTTTAACCCTATTCGTCATTCGTCATTCGTCATTCGTTGATTAGGAAATCTCTTCCTCTCCCCAACTCCCCCAGCTCCCCCAGCTCCCTCTGCTCCCCCAGCTCCCCCAGCTCCCCCTGCTCCCCCTGCTCCCTCTGCTCCCCTTAAACCCTCCGGATAGAGTAACTGCGATCGTGGGAAATAAATACAAGACCCACATATCGCTTAATTTTTGAATTTAAGCGATAATGTGGGCTTTACTCAGGGTTCAGCAGGGTGCGTCTGCTGTGGCTGGCAGGGTGCATCTGCTTTTCTTAGTCTGCCTGTTCCAGAGCGGTTTTAGGTATAGCTATGATAAAGATGTTTTGAAGAGTTTGTGAAGCATGGGGGGATGGGGGAAATTACAAGGTAAGCGATGGTGAAAGCCCTCGTGATTTATCCGAGGGATGAAACCGAGCGAGGCGTTTAGCCAAGCAACTTTAGTTGCGAGTGTTAGCTTTCCTATGTTATAATTCTACCATAAGCTAAAAGTGGTAAAATGATTGTCTACGAGGGTAAGTTAAAAGGTAGAGAGTATCAGTATAGAAGGCTTGATGAAGCCATTCGTACTGGTCTGTTTATTCGTAATGCTTGCCTCCGATATTGGGA
>NZ_JAVJRX010000084.1:0-38204 GCF_040219735.1 Coleofasciculus sp. G1-WW12-02
TCCCAATATCGGAGGCAAGCATTACGAATAAACAGACCAGTACGAATGGCTTCATCAAGCCTTCTATACTGATACTCTCTACCTTTTAACTTACCCTCGTAGACAATCATTTTACCACTTTTAGCTTATGGTAGAATTATAGCATAGGAAAGCTAACACTCGCAACTTTAGTTGCTTGGCTAAACGCCTCGCTCGGTTTCATCCCTCGGATAAATCACGAGGGCTTTCACCATCGCTCATCTGTAAAGGGACATAACCAACAGAACGAACCACCTCATTTGAACACAGGGTACTGTTTAATCATGTCAGTATGATTAAAAGCTTATGGTGGATTCCAGAATCCTTTCCCTGGGAATCGACTTCGGTACCTCTGGCGCACGAGCCATTGTGATTGACGCCACAGGTGCGGTGCAATCCGAAGCGCAATGTAGGTTTGAGGCGACTCCCCTGGCTGAATTAACGGCAATTTGGCAAAACACTCTATATCGGCTGATTGAGCAAATTCCGGCATCGATTCGACAGGACATTACTCGTATCGCCATTGATGGTACATCGGCAACTGTACTGCTGTGCGATCGCGAAGGTACTCCAATCACTGAGCCACTTCTTTATAATGATGGGCGAGGGATAGTGGTGATGGAACAATTAAAGCAGATTGCTCCTACTAATTCCGTGGTTCTAAGTGCCACCTCTAGTCTGGCTAAACTCTTGTGGTTGATTCAACATACAACAGGCACTCTTAAAAAGTATTACTTCCTCCATCAAGCCGACTGGTTAGCCTTTTTATTACACGGTAAGCTCGGAATTAGCGACTATCACAATGCCTTAAAGCTGGGATATGACCCAGAAAACCTAAAGTATCCCACTTGGATGAAACAACTCCCACTCACGCCAATATTACCCCAAGTCCTAGCTCCGGGAACGCCTGTTGGTGAAGTCACTCCAGAGATTGCTTGTCGGTTAGGATTACGCCAAGACTGTCAGGTTTGTACGGGTACGACTGATAGTATTGCTGCCTTTATTGCCAGTGGTGCAAAGCATCCAGGTGAAGCGGTAACATCTTTGGGTTCTACGTTAGTTGTGAAGCTGTTGAGTCATACCCGCGTTGAGGATGCTGATTACGGAATTTATTCTCACCGACTGGGGAACTTATGGTTAACCGGAGGTGCGTCTAATACAGGAGGTGCTGTACTGCGACAATTCTTCAGCGACAGAGAACTTGAAGAACTTAGCCGCCAAATCCACCCTCAGCGCGAAAGTCCCCTAGATTATTATCCATTACTCAAAAAAGGCGATCGCTTTCCCATCAATGACCCTCATCTATCTCCAAAACTAGAGCCTCAACCTGCCAACCCTGTAGAATTTCTCCACGGTTTACTCGAAAGCATTGCCCGTATTGAAGCACGAGGCTATCAATTATTACCGAAAAATTGGGTCTAAAGCCTCGTCCTTAAAGGACGACTTTGTGTTAAAATTCACTTAGAGGAAAGGGTATTAAACCTCTATAAAAACCCAGAGCCGAGAGGCATCGCACCTTGAAAACTAGGCTTAGAGGGTTCTGTACAGAAAGGCTTGTACAGGTAAAAAGTCTAAGCAACAAGCACCAGAAAACACATTTTTTCTTGTTTTCAATAGTACGATAGGGCATATCGAAACTAGCTTCTGTAATGGAGCAAAACGCTTCTGGAGAGATGCTCCTCTGGTATGAAATAGGCGACTATTTCATAGTAAGAGTGCTCAATGAAAGAAGAATCCTCACGCCTTTAGGCTGAGGAGTGTCAAAACAACTCGGTGCTACTCCCCTCACCTGCATCTATACGGCGGGAGGAGGTGCTAAAAATACAACATGGACAGCCATTCGCGAACGTCAGCTACAGGTTGCCATTCGACCCCCCAAACACACAGAAGCAGCTTATGGTACGGCATTATTGAGTATGTAGGGGTTCACTTTCATGACTATCCTTTCTTCGCTAACTCAGATGCAACGAAACCCGCCCCAGTCAAGTGCTAACTATAAATGTGAACTCCCTGTTCTACGACAGATGACGAATAACCAATGACAAATGACGAATGAACCTATGCTGCTGACGGATGAATTGCTCCTATATTACAAACGCTGTCGGCGTCGGGCGTTTCTCGATTATTGTGGTGATCCGACTCAAAAAGATCCGCCCCAAGATTTTCTGCTGAAACTGCGCCAAGATAGCTCGGCACATCGGAAAGCTATCCTCAAAAGCGTGGAATACAATGGGAGCTATCTTTGTGCGGGAGAAAGTCCACTCCTATCCCTATTGCCTACTGGGGCAAACCTGACGCCGATACAAACCCCTCACTATGGGCGAGATGATTTGCAGGCGGGAGCGAATGCGACTTGGGAGTTGATGCAGCAAGGAGTCGATTGTATTGCTAGGGGACTTTTGATCAGGCAAACAGTTGAGGGCGTCACGCTGCTGGGTTCTCCTGATTTATTGGTCAAACAACCGGGAAACTCGATTTTCGGGGATTGGATGTATGTTCCAGTATCCATTAAATTCGGCAGGCGTGCTAAGGCGGATTATCAAATCATCGCCGCGTTTTATGCCTATCTTTTGGGTGAAATACAGGGAATTTTGCCCAGTCATGCTTGGTTAATTTTACGTCGTCAAAATGCCTACTCGGTTACTCTGGACAAATGGCTACCCTTGATGCAGGCGGATTTGGCAGAATGTATCCAAACTTTGCAACAACCTCAAGCGCCAGAAGTCTTTATCTCACGGCAAAAATGTGGTCTTTGTCATTGGTATAGTAGCTGTTATGCGATCGCGCAGTCTCAAAAGCATATTTCTTTGATACCCGGTGTTACGCCAAATCGCTACCAGAGTTTGCAGGAGTTAAGGATAACCACCGTAGAATCCCTCGCCCAAGCTGAGATTAGCACCTTGGCACTTCTGTTTGGCAGCGAAGTGGCATCGAATTTGCTGCAACAGGCTCAATCTATTCAGCAAAATCGCGTGATTCTACGTCAGAGGTTTGATCCAGCTAGAGAGATTCCCCCATTCGACAAGTTGACGGAACCTGAGAACAACTTGAATGGTGATCGAGTCAATTCTCACTCAGAGTCTCAGCCTTCCAGGGGATATACGGATATATTACCCAAAGCCTCTGTCGAACTCTTCTTTGATATCGAGGCTCAACCCGACTTAAATCTAGACTATTTACTGGGTATCTTGGTGATTGATCGATCGAGTAATACCGAGACATTTCACCCATTATTGGCAGAACATCCCGACGATGAAGCCGTCATCTGGCAGCAATTTTTAGAGTTGGTTTGGCTCTACCCCGATGCTCCCATCTTCCATTTTTCTGATTATGAAGTCGAAACCGTCAAACGCTTAGCTAAACTTTACAAAACCCCATTCACCCACCTACAGCCCTTACTGTCGCGCTTTGTCGATGTTCATAAGCAGGTGATGAGTCGGGTAACCCTACCCGTAGAAAGCTACTCGCTCAAACATTTAGCGCGGTGGTTAGGTTTTGAGTGGCGCGATGCAGCAGTAACGGGTTCTCAATGTGTCTGTCTCTATGAGCAGTGGCTGACAACAGGCGATCGCTCGGTACTGGAGATTATCCAACGCTACAATGAAGATGATTGCCGCGCTACATATCACCTGAAGAACTGGTTATGGGGATTTTTGCAAGCAAATACTCTTACCTCTGTCTAAAGAATGCAAAGTTATGCAAAGATTTCTGAAAAAATCAGAACTCGTTATTAATATTACAATTTTCTCTAAGGAATCAATGTTAGCGTAGATAACATAGAGGGTTTCGCAATCGTTGAATCGGATGGAAGCCCTCTAGGAACTTTTAAGAGGTGATCGCTATGCTTCCAATATTCCTGATTCTTTTGATCAGCGCTATCGCAAGTCTCTGGCTGTCTTTACGCGCATCTCACGAAGTTTCCCGGGTTTTAGCTATAGGTAGCGCCATATTTTGCTTAATCTTTGGGTTTGCTATGGCACCGTGGGCTATTCAGGTTGTGATTGTTCTATCGCTCCTAGGCATCGAACGGTTATATCCCTTCCGGAAAACAGCCGCCGAATTGGTTACTCTCTCTCCTACCAAAAGACGATGATTTTTTCCTTGAGGTCTACTTCAGACTATCATTCATTCAGCCAGGGATTCTACTTCACCAATCTATAACAGAAAAAATTTAATAAATGAATACCCCAGCTTTTAGTCTGGGGTATTTTAATGGGAATAGGGAATAGGGAATAGAATTATTCACCAAGAGATTTTAGACGATAACCTAGACCGTGTACAGTTTCAATTAAATCATCTGGAGCGCCTACTGCTCGAAGTTTGGAGCGCAGGCTTTTAATATGAACCTTAATCGTATCTTCTTTCGGAGGATTCTCTAGTGACCAAACATGTTCAATAATGGCACTCCGACTCATGATTTGACGTCCGTTGCGAATCAGCAATTCTAAAAGACTATATTCTTTGGGAGTCAAGCGTAGAGTTTGATCGCCGTAGCAGACTTCATAAGTCGCTGGATCTAAACGCAATTGTCCCCATTCTAAAATGGGGGGTGAAACCGTTTGCCCTCGTCGCAGTAGCGCTCGAATCCTAGCCAGTAACTCTGGAATATCCAGAGGTTTAACCATATAATCATCGGCGCCCGCGTCCAAACCGATCACTTTATCCGTACTGGTATCGCGAGCCGTGATCATCAATATTGGCATCTGATAACCATAGGAGCGCAAGCGTTGACACAAATGAATCCCATCCAATTGCGGCAACATCATGTCAAGCAAAATTAGGTCGTAATCAAGGGTATTCACTTGCACCCAGGCAAACTCTCCATCGGAAACGGTATCGACGGCATACCGTTGTATAGCCAAGGCTTCAGCCAGGGCTTCAGCTAGATAGATATCATCTTCGACTAGAAGAATTCTCACTTATTGACATACTATTCCCTTATATGAATTTATCACGAGCCGGTCTAAAAACAAACTTGCTCAAGAGAACGGATAGCTAGCGGCTGTTATTTTTTAGGATAACTCAGATGCAAAAATCTATCAGTATCAAAATTGTTATCGGCGGTTTTTGTCTGGCATTACTTATTTTTATTGGTGTTAGTGTTATTTCCTATAGTCACCTGACTCAACTGATGGAACTTCCCCGGTCGATGGACTATAGTTACAAGTTACAGGAACATCTGAAAGATTTATTGTCTCAGCTCAACAGCGCCAATGCGATCGCCCAACAACAGCAATCGCTCCTGAGGCAGATCCAAGCGAAAGAACAACAGGTGCTACAAGAGCAGTTAGCGACTGTGGTGACTCAGATTCATACAACCCAGTTGATTATGATTCTGGGGCATAGTAGCAGCTTAGCAATTCTGATGGTGCTGTGCGGGTTGCTCCTGAAGCAGCACTCTCGATTCCAGCCAGAGTTAAGCGGCGATCGCCAACAGTCACAGACTACCCGATCGCAAATGGCGCAACGAGAGCAACTGATCCTCAGGAGCGCTCAACGTATCCGCCAAACTCTAGATCTGGACACCATTCTCGAAACCACAGTCACTGAAGTACGAGAATTTCTGGGTGTGGATCGAGTGTTAGTCTATCGGATTTGGTCTGATGGTACAGGAAGTACCGTAGCGGAATCTGTCACTCCTGATACCGCACCCATTCTGGGACAAACCTTTCCGGCTGAAGTTTTTCCCGAACAGATGCATCAATTGTACTGCCAAGGACGGATTCGCACTGTAGTCAATCCAGAAACCGATGGAGTTACTCCCTGCTTGGTGGAATTTCTACAGCACTTAGGTGTCAAATCTAAACTCGTCGTACCCATTCTGCAACAAGAAAAGCTTTGGGGACTGCTGATTGTCCATCACTGTTCTCAACTTCGACAGTGGCAACCCTTAGAAATTGACTTACTTTCTCAATTAGCTATACAAGTTACTATTGCCATTCACCAAGCCCAACTCTATCAACAGCTTCAGAATGAATTGAGTGAGCGCCAACGGATTGAAGCCCAACTGCGTCAAGCTCGCGATGAACTAGAAATCCGAGTTCAAGAACGTACTGGTGAACTGATACAGATGAACGCTGATCTACAGACTCAAATCCATGAACGCATGGAAGCAGAAGCCGCATTAAAAATTAGCGAAGAACGCTTTCGGGTTGCTCTCCATGACTCACCAATTACAGTATTTAATCAAGACACAAATCTGCGCTACACCTGGGTCTATAATCCGGCGAGTCGGATTAATACTGACGTACTGCTCGGCAAATCAGAATTGGAAATGTTTTCACCAGAAAATGCCCAGAAGTTAATTCCTATTAAGCATCAAGTTTTGACTACAGGAGTAGGTGAGCGCCAAGAGATATCAATTATCGTAGACGGCAAAGTCCGGTACTACGACTTAACCGTAGAACCCTTACAAAACGATGCCGAAGAAGTGGTTGGTATTACCTGTGCTGCCACCAACATTACCGATATTCGGATTCGGGAACAACAGTTGCGAGCAATCTTTGAAGGCGCCCTTGATGCCATTACCATTACCGATAATCAGGGTCGATATATAGAAGCTAATCCAGCGGCTTGTCAGTTATTTGGTTTACCTGTAAATGAACTTTTAGGCAAACGAATTGCTGAGTTTATGGAACCAGATTTTGATTTTGAAGCAGCGTGGTGTCTCTTTCAACAGCAGCAAAGGTTCACCGGAGAAGTCCGTATCCTCAAGCCAAACGGTACAGTGCGAGATGTGGAATATACAGCCAAAGCAAACTTTCTTCCTGGACAGCATTTATCTATCTGGCGTGATATAACTGAACGCAAACGCGCCGAAAAAGCACTCCGGGAAAGTGAACGGTTTATTCAACGCATTGCTCACGCCATGCCAACGGCGTTATATCTCTACGACTTAATTGAAAAGCGCAATATCTACACTAACCAACAGATTACTCAACTCATCGGCTACTCCCCTGAAGAAATCCAACAGATGGCACCGACATTTCCTCAAAATCTGATTCACCCAGATGATCAAGCCAAATGTACCACCGCCATTAAACGATTTGCCACGGCTAAAGAGGGAGAAATTATTGAGACAGACTATCGCATCCAACATAAATCAGGGGAATGGCGTTGGCTGTATAGTCGCGAGATGGTGTTCACTCGCACGGCTGATGGTTTACCCCAGCAAATTCTCGGTACTGCTCAAGATATTACAGAACACAAGCAGGCAGAATCAATACGTCTAGCACTTGCACAAGAGCAGGAACTTAGACAACTCCAGCTTAACTTTTTTTCTATGGCATCCCATGAATTTCGCACGCCCTTAAGTACTATTTTAGCTAGTATCCAATTGCTGAAATATTACTATCCAGAAGGATCAGATAAGAAAATTTGTCGCAATATTGACCGCATTGAGACAACAGCTAAAACCATGACTCAGCTTTTGGGTGACATCTTAACAATCAGCCGAGCGGAAACTGGAAAATTAGAGTTTACTCCTCAACCAATTAAGTTAGAAAGTTTCTGCCGGTGTTTAGTAGAAGAGATGCAAGTGAATGCGGGAGAAAATTATTCAATTAATTTTGTTAGTCAACATCAACCTCCTATTGTTTTATTGGATGAGAAGTTGTTGCGTTCTATTTTAATTAATTTGCTTTCTAATGCGATTAAATATTCCCCGATAGGTAGTCAAATAGATTTGATATTGACCTATAGTCAATCTACGGCAACGTTTCAAATCAAAGATCAAGGGATTGGGATTCCCTCAGCGGATCAAAAAAAGTTGTTTACTATATTTCATCGTGGCACAAATATTGGCAATATCCCCGGTACAGGATTAGGATTAGCTGTTGTCAAGAAATGCCTAGAGATACAAGGCGGTACGATTTCAGTCAATAGTGAAGTGGGAGTCGGTACAACGATGACAATCACGATGCCATTGCCATCGGCATGACTTATACTGGAGTTTAAAAACATTCTGTACGTCCAAGCCAATTTAGTCAATTATCGTCGAGACATGATATAAGTTGGGTTTCGTTCCAAAAGCCCAACCTACTTGCCTTGACTACAAATTACTCCTTACCAAGGACTACCAATCATGGTAAATGCAGCCCAGTAATAGGGATGGGTAAGAGATCTGTCGTCTTGATTCTCTAATGTTGGCGGTAAAGGAACAGGTTGTCCACTTCCCCGTAATTGCCCCCCTTCGAGACGCACATCACCCTTGAGCATAGCTAACTGTGCTTGTCGTAAAGCTTCGGCTTTAATCGGAGCGGTTTGCAACTGTCGATAAAACTCCGTCATCAATCCAGAAGTTCCTTCATCACTGACATACCACAAACTCGACAGCGCCGACTTGACACCCGCTTGCACGGCTAATCCAGCAAAACCTAACTCGGCTTTTTCATCACCAACTGCTGTGCGACAGGCTGAAAGGATTAATAATTCAATCGGGGTGCGACGATTATTCCAGCCTAATTCTCGCAGTTGATCTAGGCGCAGTAGCTCATTCCATAACAAGATATAGGAATTCTCTAGAGGACCGGGTTTGAATTCACCATGGGTGGCTAAATGCACAATTGTGGCGTTTTGGCTTTGTGATTTGAGTGATTCTAGGGTGACTTTTTCATTCAGGAATGATTGTCCATCTCGAATACTTTCAATCGTTTGAAGTTCCAGGGGTACGGCAGGTAAAGGACTCAGATTTAGTTCCTTTGCCAAATCACTGGATTCTGCGACTCCCATTGCCAAAACTGGAGCATTTTGAATATTGTTATAGCTAGTATCGGTGATGCTGAGACTGGGCATCAACCCTACACTATATTTTTCCACCAAAAAGCCTTGACCATCATGGAGCGCTGCAACGGGTAAGGAACGCAAGCCACTATCCATGATGAAAACCAGATTTTGAATCCCTTGGGCGTCTAATTCAGCTTGTAAGGGGGCGATTAACCAGTCATACATTTGTTGAGCGGGCTCTAAATAACTGGTAGTTTTCCGTTTAATGGGATTGGTAATTTCGCGGCGTAATTTTGTCGCCGTTCCCACGATAGTATCCCGGCTTGCATCAGGTAACGTGACAATCTTTTTATCCTGAGCGGATACCAGTTTCAGTTCTAAGCGATCGCCAACAAATGTAGCATAAATAAATGCTGATTTTACACCCGTTTGCTGCTCAATTTGCTCCAGAATTTTGGCAGCGTCGGCGGGATTGTTAACACTGGGTTTGGGTCCCAAATATCCCGAAAAGGCATCAGTGAGAACACTGTCTAGCGTGGAAAGTTCTAGGTCAGCATCCGCGACTTGGCTACTGACTGAAAGGTTAGCATAGAGGCTAGTTATTGGCAGATTGTTCTGAGAGGGTATTCGAGCAATGATTTCAATGTTTTCTTGTCGAACCGGACGAGTAAAGGATTGAACGGGTAAGATTGTTCCGGTAAATCCATTACCATTTGTAATTGCACCGACTGTGCCATTTTTAGTAGGATTTCCGACTTCAAACGGATCGAAGGCAGTACCACCACCATGGCGAATCACAATCGGATCACCACCTGTGGCAAGCGTCGCTTGTATGCCAGTTTGAGCAACGAATGTACCTGTTGCTCTCAAATAACCATCTGTGGTTATGTTAATGGTAATTTCAGTCCCTTCTGTTTCTGTTGGACTTAATGAGATGGCTGCGGGGTTTCTCGGCAAACCTTGAGCATTAATAAAACTCAGATCAATACCAGGAGCTTCTCGTCTAAATTCAGGTTGAGCGTTGTTGAGGGTGATTAAACCAGCGAAACCACCAGTAGAACTTGAGTTAACTTCTGCGAGTGTAATTTTACCTAGGGTGGAAACATCCATAGAACCCCCACCTAATAAACCCGATGAGTTTAAATTGCCACTGGTAATATCTCCGGTTTCGCTCATCAGCGCGATCGCACCCCCTTTCCCCGTTGCTGAAAACGTATCGATATTACCCGTAGTTATATTACTTGGAGCACTCAGCATTACTGGATTCTCTTCCTCTTCAGTCTCTCCCTTGGCGGTTAAATCACCGCTTTGTATGGAGCCTGATTGACTGGTAAAGGTAATTCCTCCATTGGTTGAAGAGACATTAGCCGTGGCAATTTCGTTATCGGCTTGGAGGTTGACGCTTTCTCCTTCTATATCCGCCGTCGTAATATTACCTTGGCTAGCGTTGAGGTTTACGTCACCCTGAGTTGCGGTGAGTGTCCCGTTACTGGTATCAATAGAACCCGTTTGGCTATTGAGTGTGATATCTTCCTGTGTGGCGGTAACACTGGCGGTGTTGATGTTCTTATTTGCCTGAATGTTCACTGTTGGCGCTTCTACATTCGCCGTCGTCACACTTCCCTGAGTGGCGGTTAAATCCACCACGCCTTCGGTTACTTCTATATCCGCTGTCGTAATATCACCTTGGCTAGCCCTTAGGTTTATATCACCTTGAGTCGCTGTGAGTGTTCCTTTAGTCGTATCAATAGAACCGGTTTGACTATTGAGTGTGATATCTTCCTGTGTGGCGGTAACATTAGCCGTGTTGATGTTCTTATTTGCCTCAAGCTTAACCGTCAGCGCTTCCACATTTGCTGTGGTGACACTTCCCTCGTCTGCGCTTAGATTTACCACCCCTTCAGTTACCTGAATATCCGCCGTCGTAATATTACCCTGGCTAGCACTTAGGTTTACGTCATCCTGAGTCGCGCTGAGTGTTCCTTTAGTCGTATCAATCGAACCGGTTTGGCTATTGAATGTGATATTTTCCGCCGTGGCGGTAACACTGGCGGTGTTGATGTCGTTATTCGCTTTAATGTTCACTGTTGGCGCTTCTACATTCGCCGTCGTCACACTTCCCTGGTTGGCGGTTAAATCCACCACGCCTTCGGTTACTTCTATATCCGCTGTCGTAATATTACCTTGGCTAGCCGTTAGGTTTATATCACCTTGAGTTGCGGTGAGTGTCCCGTTACTGGTATCAATAGAACCCGTTGCACTATCGAGGGTGATATTTTTCTCTGTGGCGGTAACACTGGCGGTGTTGATGTCGTTATTTGCCTGAATGTTCACTGTTGGCGCTTCTACATTCGCCGTCGTCACACTTCCCTGAGTGGCGGTTAAATCCACCACGCCTTCGGTTACTTCTATATCCGCCGTCGTAATATTACCTTGGCTAGCCGTTAGGTTTACGTCACCCTGAGTCGCTGTGAGTGTTCCTTTAGTCGTATCAATAGAACCGATTTGGCTATCGAGAGTGATATCTTCCTGTGTGGCGGTAACACTGGCGGTACTGATGTTCTCCGTTGCCTCTAGGTTAACTATTTCTGACTCAAGGTTAGCATTGCTAAAGTCTATACTATCCGCCAAGATACTAATGCCTTTTGGAGCATCTTCTGGAAGGGTTTCTGGTGCAACAGTGGTAATTGTAAACGGTAAACTGGCGCCATCGTCTAAAACTGCTTTCACCTCTCCAGCACTTCCAATTGTCAGTGAACCCAAGTCTGTTGTCGTAAATCCGCCACCAAAGTCTTGATCGCCGACAGTACCACCAAATGTAACTGTTCCCGATCCAGTTCTTATGTTCAAGTCAAAGGGTGACGTAGAGGATTGATCGGGTATATTTTCCTTGGAGCTAGATACGGTAGCACGGAAGATGACATCACCTCCTCTAGCTCCCGGTGATTCAGAAATTGTATCAAATGTGGTGTCCGTAACCAGAATTACATCACCTGTAAATTCAATTGGACCCCCTCTGGTTTTAATAGTACCCGCAACTCGGCTCTGTTGGGCATCAACGAATAAACTATTAAAAATAGTCGTCGAAGTGCCGACGAGATCAGCATTGATTGTGGTATCGTCACCAATTCTTAACTGTTTTAATGGAAACTCCTGACCGATTTCACCGTCAAAAGAAACATTACCTGTACCTGGTGCAACCGTGAGACTTTGCTCCTCAGCCGTTCTCCCGTCAACATCACCCGTGAAGGTAATGTCACCGCCTTCCGCACCCGTTTTTACCTCCACCAAATCAGAATGTAGATGTACATTTTGACCGATAACAATATCATGTCCTTCTGTTGTGATTTCGACTTGCGGCTTATCTTGGTTTCCTAGATAGACATTTTCACCATTAATTGTGATGGAAGCATCATCTGTTCCTATCAGATTGCCATTGACCTTAATTATGCCGCCTGCTGCGGGTGATTGAATCGTCACCGGATCTTGGAAACTGACCCCCCCAGAATCCATGACAATTGTGCCATTACCTGTCTTTCGTCCAATTATAATTTGGCTAAAGCCATTGGCTATAGCTGCCAAGTCTGTATCGCTGATATCTAAAGTGTCTGTTCCACTAGGGGGTGAGCCAATATCAATAGAAACATTATCGGTACTTGGCTTTAGGGAAATGCTTCCCTGATTCGGGGTTATGACTGAGTTGGCTCCACCTTTGAAGTCAATTTCATTAGCGATTAAATCAATATTTTCGGTTACTGTGACACGATTATTAAAGGTTACAGATTCCCCGTTATTAACCGTTAAATTCCTTAAAGATGTACTATTGCCTACAGCCCCCCCAAAAACTACTGTGCTATTCTCTGCGTTTACCGTTAAATCTTGACTGTTTGGTGTTGTCCCATCTACAGGACTGTTAAAATTAATCGCACCCCCCTTATTGGTAAGGGTAATCGTGTTACCTAGAGTGACTGGGCTGTTGAGGTTGATAGTATTGTTAGGCGCATCAGATGTGGTGATGTCGCCATTGAGCGTAATCCCGCTACTTCCCCGAATCGTCAGGTTGTTAATTTGATTCCCATCGCCGATCGCGCCTACCGTAACCCTACCTGTACCTGCATCCAGGGTTAGATCGGCTGGGTTAGTTCCCTGAATCGTACCGGTGTTAAACGCGATCGCACCACCATTAGAGGTAAATGTTGTGGCATTGCTGTTGAGGTTAAAAGCGGTGCTTGCTGTGTAATTCTGTTCCTTGGCGTTGTAATTTGTCTGGGTAAAATTAATAGTTTCTGCTGTAACATTTAGGCTACCAGGGTCAGAAATAGTAACAGCGCCTAAATCAATGGCATTGGTATCGTTAAGGGTAACATTTCTGCCACTGGTGACGGCTACTGTTTTGAAGTCGTTGGCATTGTCTAGTTCAATATCGTTGCCGTTGGCATTTAATGTCGTTGTGTCATTCGCCACACTCAAATTGCCACTATCCGTAATCGCGCCCCCAGCAGTAACCTTTAAAGTGCCAGTAATAGTAGAAGCGCCTAACTCAATGGCATTGCGGTCGTTTAAGATAACATTTCTGCCACTGGTGACGGCTACTGTACTGAAGTTATTGACATTATCTAAGGTAATATCGTTGCCATTGGTATTTAAGGTTGTGCCACTCGCTACACTCAGATTGCCACTATCTGTAATCACTCCATTAGCACTCACTCCTAAAGTGCCAGTAATAGTAGAAGCACCTAAATCAATGGCATTGCTGTCGTTTAAGATAACATTTCTGCCACTGTTAACGGCTACTGTGCTGAAGTTATTTGCATTATCTAGGGTGATATCATTGCCACTGGCATTTAATCGGGTGGCACCCGTAACAGTAAGGTTATCCAGGTCGGTGATAGTGCCATTCGTCATCACCTCAAGAGTCCCAGAAATGTTAAAAGGTTCTGGGTCATCAACAGAAGTTCCTAGTTGTATCCCATTGATATCTTTGAGTGAGACATTGTTAGCACTGGTGACGAAAACTTCATTAAAGTTATTACCGTCATTGTTGAGAGTGATGTTATTCGCAGCACCTGCGGCTAAACGGGTTCCACCACTAATATCTAATGTTGTGCCAACCCCTTGTTGCGTAATTGACCCATTGGCAGTAACTCCTAATGTGCCAGTAATACTAGAAGCACCTAAATCAATCCCATTGCTGTCGTTAAGGGTAACATTTTTGCCACTAGTGACGGCTACTGTTTTGAAGTCATTGGCATTATCTAAGGTGATATCGTTACCGTTTGCATTTAATGTCGTCGTGTCATTCGCCACACTCAAATTGCCACTATCCGTAATCGCACCCCCGGCAGTAACACCTAATGTGCCAGTAATACTAGAAGCGCCTAAATCAATAGTATTGCTGTCCTTGAGGGTAACATTTGCGCCACTGGTGACGGCTACTGTTTTGAAGTCATTATCATTATCTAAGGTAATATTATTAGTGCCAGCATCCAGAGTAGTTGTACCCGTGAGTATTAGGGAACCGTTATCGGTAATATCACCGCCATTGGTCGTCAGCTTAAAATCACCATTGATATTAGATGTGTTTAGGTTAATATCGCCAGTATTGGATAGGAATACGCTACCGGAATTTGTCGTTGCTTGAAGTTGACGAATCTGAGTCGATAGGGGATTTGCCATATCCCCCACGGCGGCGGTTGTGTTTAATACTAATTTCCCATCAGTTCCGCCAATAGTAATATCAGGGTCACTCGTTCCGCTGGTGATTGCGCCTGTATTCAAAGTGAGGGTTTTATCAGTACCCAAGGTAATGCCATTTGTAAAAGCGACTGACCCACCACTGAGGGTTAAGTTATAGTTGCGGCTACTCAGATTTACAGCACCTTGGGAACCAATACTGATAGCACCTGTACCCGAAGTGCGACCAATTGTGACGGTTCCTGTGGAGGTGAGTCTTCCTAAATCCGTCGCACTCAGATTAAAAGTTCCATTGGTATCATTCAGAGCAATGGCACTGGTATCGGTGCTGGGTTTTAGGGTAATGTCACCTCCTCCAGTATTGATAGTACCTGTAACATTGACATCGGTGGCAGTTACGTCTAAGTTTCCAGTAATATTAGAAGCGCCTAAATCAATGGCATTCTCGTCCTTGAGGGTAACATTTGCGCCACTGGTGACGGCTACTGTGCTGAAGTTATTGGCATTATCTAAGGTGATATTGTTGCCATTGGCATTTAATGTTGTGACACCAGCAACAGTGAGATTCTCCAAGTCTGTGATAGTGCCATTAGCGTTGATGTCAAGAGTACCAGAAATGTTAAAAAGTGGGGATGCTGGAGTAGTGAGGGAAGTTCCTAGCTGTATCTCATTGATATCTTTGAGTGAGACATTGTTAGCACTATTGACTAAAACTTCATTAAAGTTATTGCCGTCATTGTTGAGGGTGATGTTATTTGCTGCACCAGCTTCTAACCGGGTTCTACCACCACCAATATCCAATGTTGTGCCAGCCGTTTGAGTAATCGCACCATTTGCTGTAATTGTGAGGTCAAACCCTCCTGTTGAAATACTTTGATTGAGTTCGACAGCACCCCCTGCCTGAAAAACTAGATTCAATCCATCAGTTGGTGTAGGTGTCGTATCGCCGTCAAATATCTGCCCGTTAATGATGATATTGTTAGCCGCTATCAAAGTTAGGGTTTTAACGCCCCTGGTGTTGAAATCTAAGGGTGTAGCTAGAGTGATATCGCCCGCTTGAGTCCCTCCGCCTCCTGTGTCTACAGTGACATTACCCCCACTTAAGCCAGCTAAGAGGGTATTAATATTGAGTACGGAATCATTCGCCGCAGCGGTAAAATTAGGCGCGGTGCCACCAATGGTATTAGCCGCCGTACTAATGGTGATATTGTAAGGGTCAATGAGCCATGTTCCCCCATCCCCAGCCGGTGCTGTGATATCGGGCGCGAAAGGAACATCCAAGAATCCCGCACTACTGGTTTCGACAAAACCTCCGTTGCCCCCATTTGCTCCACCCCGCGCACTAATATGACCATAAGTACGAGTCGTCTGATTTGACCAGACAATGGTTCGCCCCCCTTTCCCCTCATCTAAAGCATCAACGTTAATCGTCGAATCTTCACTAATAAAAGTTACATCAGCATTGGGAATCGGTTCAAGTCCTTTTTCACCGCCACCAATTCGTATAGTACCCCCGCCATGGCTTCCTGATGCGTCTATATTGGCGGCAATTAAACCTACCTTATTGCCAATTACATTAATTTCACCCCCAATTGAGGATGAGGGCGCGACGCCAGGTTCCCCGAAAGCCTCTATGTTAGAAACATTAATTTTACCTGATACAATCGCGACTCCTGTCTCTTTGGGTAAGGTGACTCCAGTATCTGACAGTTTGACATCGCCCGATTCGTGAACCTCGACGCCTGTTTCAACCTCCTCCCCCTTCCCCGTTAATAATTCAGCTAAATCTCCAGGTTTGACTGGTAACAATTCACCGTCTGGAGTCCTCGGTGCTTCAACCTCTAGAGAGAGTAACCCCCCAGGTCGAGAAATCTTGACTAAATTGGAACCGGGAACCGCTGCTACGGTAATTGTTCCCCCTGGTGCGGTTAGTGTCCCTGTATTAATGACATTTCCTGCGAGTAGGGTTAAATTTTTCCCCTCTGATACGGCTAATTCGCCTGCATTGACAATACTTCCCGCCTCGGATACATCAAAGGCAAATTGGTTGGGTGTCCCGACTAAGTTCTGATAATCATTCGCGCCAATGGCATTAAACCAATTGCCATTGCCAAACCCTATACCTGTGGCGGTGGTGGCGATAAAGTCAGCCGGGACGTTTAATCTAGCATCTGCACCAAAAATCATCCCAGCCGGATTGATTAAATATAGGTTGGGATTGCCCCCAGTGACTTGAATCAACCCGTTAATTACAGAGGCGTCACCACCCACGACGCGACCGAGGATATTGTTTAAATTAGGATTAGCTAAAAAATTAGCAATTTGGTTGGCATCTAAGCCAAACTGCTCAAAACTATGGAAGAGATTACTCCCATCTCCAGAAACACTGCCGCCGGAAATATCGATGCGGTTTCCATCCGGTGTGACAATTGTACCCGTACCGTCTGCGGTTGGGGTGATGGATTGAGCTAGGGCGGCGGAATCTCCCATCAGTGAAGCCACGCCACAGAGAATCGATTGACATAGAGAAACAAGGGCAAACAAGCAGCAGAAACCCAACCCAGACGATTTCATGATTGACCACCCTTTTCGTGCTATTTTATGTAGTCTCGCTTATTCTCAATCATTTGGGACTGATGTTTTAATAAAACGATACAACAGTTATTTTTTTGTGATTAATATTGTAGAGGCGCAAGGATGGTGTCTCTAAAATCATGGATGGGTGGGTTACGGCGGATAGGAAATCAAAAGGTTGGTTTTCTTAATTAAATCTCGCCTAACCCACCCGACAAGACGACAATATGATAAACCGACATTTAAACCTATTAAGTATTCGCGATCGCCTTTTATCTATAATCGGGTTGCTGTTCTCTCACCCAACTCCGAAACGCCCGTAATGTTGCGGTTTCTCCATCCGCTAAACTTTGCCGAATAAACCGAGGGATTGCTGCTAACGGTAGCCATGGAAACGTCGGACTTCTCTCCACAGATTGATAACTCGTTGATTCTGGATATAAAACAAACACATCGAGTTTACGTCCATCATAACGCCACAGTTCTGGTACCCCAATCGCGGCATAAATTGGCAGTTTATCCATAGAACCACTGGTCATGTCAATTTCTAATACTAGATCGGGTGGCGGGTCATTTGCCAAATCAATCTCTTGTTTATGTCTAACCTTGGGTTCATTTTGGATGTAGTAACAGGAGTCAGGTTCTCCCCCTTTTTTTCGTTTTTCTTGCTTCAGAGTGAGAGAACCAAGCCGTTTGAGGTTAAGATTTAGTTCATCTGCGATCGCGCCAATTAAGCTTTCAATAAAGCGGTTATTATTTTCATGAGGTCCTAAGGGCGTCATAATTTCTAATACTCCGTCATTGTAAGCCAAACGAGCGCAGCGATTTTCCCCTAATTCTGCGAGTAACTGCTCAAACGTTTGCCAACTGATATTTGACAGAATGACCCGATTTTCGGTTAGTTCAAACGTAGCTGTTGTCATCACATATTCCTGAACAAATTATCCCTTTTGTAGAGACGTTACACCGGAACGTCCCTAACTTCTCCGCTGAACTGATTAGAAGGGCGGGTTTCATAAAGTTATCAGTTGTTTCCAACATGTTATCAGTAAAACCCGCCCCTAGGTTCTGGCTTACCTTAAATTGAAAGACCTAGCTTTAGACCGAGGAAAATGTGAACAACGAGCAGGATCATAATCGTACTACCTAAATAAGCATGAGCAGTACGAAAAAATTCCTTCTTGTTACCCCCAAAACCCGTTAAAGCGATTAGCGCGTTAATTCCTAACAAAATGACGGCAGAAGAACCTGTCCAAAAATGTGGACTTTCAAAGATAGGTTTATGCTGCATAACCAAGGAAAGAACTCCTCCGGTATAACCCAGCGCAATAAACAGGTACATCAACGGTGCAAGCTGACGGTGAGATGCACGACTTTTCGCCGCCACTTCCCCATCCTTTGTTAGGCGACTACGCCATCCCATATACGCGACAAAACTGCCGAGAACAATTATCACAATTCCCATCATGACAGGATGTCCCCAGTGAACAATCGGCTCAGGAACGCCTATGCTGCGAAACCACGCAGCGAGAGGTTCTAGCGCTTGACTCAGTTGTTCTCCCATCGGTTTGAATTCATATTTCTTTACATCTATCTATTTTGACACGCTTTTCGCTCCCAGCCACTTAAATGAGCGGCAAAAAAGCTTGGACATAAGACAAATGACTAATCAGATAATCAGCCAAACCGCCAATCCCCAAAACGGGACATATCGCAACCAGCGCTCTTTTTTGTCCGAGGGAATGACGGCGGTTAATAATACACCCTGAAAAATGGAAAACAGCACCAAATCAACACAAAAGGCAATAACCACTCGGTTGCTCATCAGCAGTTGCCTAAAATAATGCGCCCTCTGTGCTAAATCTCCAAACTCCGGTCTTCCTACAAAACCCCATACAATAGCTAAAGTCCCCACAACCAGCCCTATCCATCCGAAAAGGCGAGCTAACCAGCCTTTTTTAGGTTCATCCTTTTCTTGAGGAGGGGGAACGGTATAACGTAGTGCCATATAAGGAGTAAGAATAACATTGGTTAGGAACATTACCACACTCCACATCAAAACCTTCGGTAACTGGCGTCCCCTTTTGTCAGCTAACAGCAAAGGGAGAAACATAAATATCCAGGCTTCGGCAAAGTTGAAGAGTGCTTCTAGGGTAGGGTGAACCGTCGGTGACTTCATATAATTAATGCCCACCGCATTTAAAATCGGTAAGATTAAGAAAAAATTGAGCGACTCATCTAGAATTTCCTGTAGAGTTTCGGGTTGAATCGCCCAAATTGGTTCCCCTGGAACAAGCTGATTCGGCGGAGAAAGCAAGAGCATATAAGTATAGACTATCGCCAACAGTGCCAACGCGATCGCAACCCCAGGCTGAGGTTGTTCTGATTTAGCAGTAGCACTGGTTTCTGGCTGGCGTTTCAGCAGTCGTCGTACCAAAGGAGTGACTAAGCGGATAATCCAGAATGCAACTTTACCGGGTTTAATGGGCGGTTCAACCACATCACGGGCAAAAACTAACTTACCCGTGGTTTCAGACAGACGATAAAAGCTGACCCCTCGTCCATTGGGAAAGGGAATACCATCAAGTTCAACATGCCAAAGGACACCCGTGGAAGATGGATCTGCGGTTGTAATATCATCAATAATAAAGAGTAAGTCATCGGGTACACCTCGATAGGCTTCTTCAAAAAGCTGCTGAACGGCGGCTTTCCCGCGAAAGGGTTGGGGAAAGTTGAGATCTTCATAGATACACTCGTCATCGATGCAATCTATAGCCGCTGAAATATCCCTGCGGTTGATTGCCTGATACAGGGATTCAATAATCAAATGAGCAGGTTTTGTCATGGGGACAGTTTGTAACTCTATTGAAACTATATCTGACATCCGGCAGGCAAAACTGCTCACAATCAGTGTTTTTCGCACTTTTCAAGGGAGTAATAGTTTGAATGGCTATAATTTGATAAAAATACAAAATAAGAGTATTCCTACCCGAATGGGGTATAATTTATGACTCATCAAATTTTAAAAGCGCGTTATCAAATCAAACGCCCCCTGGGAAAACGAGCAGGTCAGTGTACACTACTCGCCTTGGATCAGTACACCCAAAACTTCGTTGTCGTGAAACTGCTAACCTTTAGCGGTGATTTGACATGGGAAACAGTCAAACTTTTTGAACGCGAAGCCAAAACTTTACAGAATATTTCCCACCCAGCCATCCCTCGCTATCTGGACTACTTTGATATTCAGACAGATCAGGGTAAAGGCTTTTCCTTGGTACAAAGCTATATTAATGCTCCCTCATTAGAAGAGCATGTCAAAGTGGGACGAAGGTTTAATGAGACAGATCTCAAACAAATTGCCAAAGCCCTCTTAGAAATTTTCATTTATCTGCACAATTGCTATCCTCCCATTATTCACCGCGACATTAAACCAGGCAATATTTTGCTCACTAATCGTTCCGGTTCTCATGTCGGTCAAGTTTACTTAATAGACTTTGGCGCTGTGCAAGCCGCAGCCGTGGAACAAGGGACAATAACAGTAGTTGGTACTTATGGCTATATGCCACCTGAACAGTTCGGGGGGCGAGCGGTGCCTGCTTCTGATCTTTATAGTTTAGGAGCCACACTAATTTATTTAGCATCAGGACAGCATCCCGCCGATCTGCCTCAAAAAGATTTACGAATTTGCTTTGAGAACTATGTCAGTTTATCACCCAGTTTCATCGACTGGTTGCAGTGGATGACACAGCCAAGTCTTGAGCGGCGATTAGAGTCGGCTAGTCATGCTTTGCAAGCTCTAGAGAATCCACAACAGCAGAAATGTCTATCTTTAGTTGCGAAGAAACCCGCTGATTCTAGAGTTGTGTTGACAAAAAAACGCGATTGCATAGAGATTTTTATTCCACCTAAAGGTTTCAGTTTGATTTTGATACCCACTATTGGCTTTGCAATAATCTGGAATGGCTTCTTAGTTAATTGGTATTACATGGCATTACAAAACTGGAGTTCAGGCGGATGGTTTGGTGCATTTTTTGCTTTAGGGCATCTAGGAGTTGGGGTTTGGCTGATTCTAACGATTTTATTTAATCTGTTAGGAGAAACCCACTTACGAATAGATCACGAGCAAATTGCTTTGAAGTATCAAATGTGGAGCTTTAAATACCAGCGTCATCGCCCTGCACCACGGACTCAAATTATCAAATTAGAACGCACTCAAACGTCTTATAAGATGGGTGCAAGAGGTAGTACAGTGAAAGTTGAACCCCAAATTAATATTTGGGCTGGAACTAAAAAATTTCAGGTTGGTAGTAATGGTTTGCTATCTGAAACCGAGTTGGACTGGTTAGCTCATGAACTTAGCGACTGGCTAGAACTACCGATTAGCAGATAGGTAGATGAGCAGACAATTGTAAATAACCATTATCTTGATTAAACGGTAGTTCTGCTTTGCTGTTCCCACAAGAACGTAAGATTATCAGGTAAAGACAAAATCTGAAGCACCGATTTTGGCTACATTCACACCTTCTAAGATATGCTGACATTTTGGCAGACTTATTGAAGAGATGAAGCTCATCCGGGTTAAGCTGTAGCTTCTCTATGTTTCTCTAAAAACGCTTCTACTGTTCGGTTAAATTCCTTTGGCGCGACTAAAAAGGGCCAATGATTACCGGGAACCTGGCAAACTTGTAAATTTTTCAAATAAGTTTTATATGGTTTCAGTTGCCATTCTTGGCGATTCACCCCTTTTTCTGGTTGCACAAACAGGGTGGGGATATGAATCGGACTTGTTAATCCGGCGACGAGCATCACATCCTCAAAGGTACCATCACGGGCAGCAACGGTAAACTTACTCCCCCAAGAGCCATCGGATTTTTGTTCAATACTGGCTTGAAAAACTTGCTGCTGTAATGGCGTCCAATCTTGATATTGACTTAACTGACGTACTTTTTGTTCAGCGTCTTCATAACTCTCAAATGGACCCATCCCTTTGAGAAAAGGCAAAACTCGGTATAACAAAGGGAATGTAACCTTGAGCAGACTGGGCATTTTCCAGATAAAGATTGGATCAACTAAAATCATGCTGCGGAACCGTTCGGGATGCTGTTTTGCCCAAATCGGGGCTAATTTACCCGTCCAGGAATGTCCAATTATATGGGCTGATGACCATCCCAAGTGATCCAGGAGGGCTTCCAAGTCCGCGATCGCACTGGCAAAGGTATAATCATCTTCAGGCTTGCTACTTTCCCCATGACCCCGCATATCGGGAGCGATGATATGATAACTCTGAGCCAAATACTCTCCTAAATTTGACCACACTAAAGCGTGATCCGCTAAACCATGGAGCAGTAACAAGGGTTCTGAACCTTGATTCCACTCTAGATAAGACAATTGGATTCCAGATAAGGATACAGTTTGCCGTGTTGGTGTCATTTCGAGTTCCAGACGAGTCAATCCGAACGTAGAATAGCAAATATCAACAAAAGATAAAGCATTCTACTGAGCAAGGATTAGGTCAATAGAATCAGAACAAATCCTATTGGTTTGAGTAAACTTACGACTAATTGAGATTTAATAGAGGGAGACAATCGGTATGGCATTTACAGCTAGTGTTATTTCAACGAACGAATGGGGTGCTAAAGCTCCCAAACAGTGGCCCCAGCAAACGAGACCGCAATATATTATCATTCACCATACGGCGACTCCTAATCCTCCCAATGATCTATCCAGAGGAACATTGACGGGCGCCAAAACCTTGGCTCGCAGCATTCAAACAGCCCATATGAACGGCTTTGGCTGGATTGATTCCGGTCACAATTTTTTGAACACGACAGGTGGGTATTTGCTAGAAGGCAGACATGGAAGTCTGAATGCGGTTAAAGGGGGACGCAGTATCCGTTCATCCCATGCGGGTAGTAATAAAGGGAATGAGTCACCGGGTATTGAAAATGAAGGAACATTTACCACCTATCAAATGAATGCCAAACAGTGGGATAGTTTGGTTGACTTGTGCGCCTCGATTTGCTCAACCACTAAGATTAGCCCGGATAATATTCTCGGACATCGCGACTTTTCTCCCACTCAATGTCCTGGGGATTGGTTATATAGCCAATTACCTCGCTTGCGCCAGGAAGTACGTCAGCGACTGGGAACCTCTTTCCCAGCGATTTTGCGGGAAGGGGACACCGGACCGAGAGTCAAGGAACTTCAGCAAATTCTCAGCGCCCAAGGGTTTAAGGTGGGTCCAATTGATGGTATTTTTGGCGCAGGTACTACAGATGCCGTAGTTTTGTTCCAAAAGTTTCATGGGTTAGATGCCGATGGTTTGGTCGGACCAGCGACGTGGAAGGTATTAGAACGGGTTTCTCAACCTACACCGCCACCTCCCACCGACACCGGTACTCCGACAACGCCGGAGACAACACCAGGGGGAAGTACACCTTTGGGTTCACAAGCCCCTTTCACCCAGGTTCAACTCCTCGATACCTATAAGTATTACCGGGAACTCCCCCACCAAATTCAAGCGATTCAGTGGTTACAAGGACAAGTGTCGCAGGCGACATTGGTGGAGTTTTCCCAAAAATGGCGCAATCAACCGACAGACCCTTTTTTACCGCTCCAGGAAGGTTCCGTGGGTCCAGAAGTGAAGAAAGCCCAAGAGATTTTGCGGCAAAAAGGCTTTGATCCAGGTCCTGCGGATGGGATCTATGGTGCCAAGACAAAAAGCGCTATTATTGCGTTTCAGCGTTCCCAGGGGATGACAGCAGATGGGATTGTGGGGGCGGTGACGTGGTCTGTTCTGAATTTAGCTTAAGTGGAATGGTACTGACTTAAGGGTGGTGAGCAATGTCCACTCTACAGTATATCAAGAGTTTCGGTGAGCCAAAAATGCTTATTTCAGTACCATTCGGCTTCAAACTTACCAAACAACAGTTAGTAGGGTTTCAATTTCCTGAAAGTGACCATCGCGGGTTACTAATGTCAAGTTATATTGGAGAGCAAGTGCAGCAATCCAAATATCGTTTTCAGGCAAAGGACGCCCTTTAAGACGTAACTTATTTTTGACATCCCCGTAGTGACGGGCTGTTTGTGTATTACATCCAAGGACAGTACTGTTAGCAATTAATTCCTCAATCCGTTCTAAATTCTCTTTTGAACGTCCTGATTTATTAGCTCCATAACATAACTCGCCAACGGCGATACTGGGAACAAAGATTTCATCAGCTTGGATCAGGCTGTTTTTCACGGCTACCTCATCCGCAAAGAGCGCAATGATGATGTTAGTGTCTAATAAGTATCTACCACTCATTAAGGTCAACCTGTTCACAGTCTTGTTCTATGGCTTGGCGCATCAACTTAACATCATCGGGTGGGATTGAACCTGCAAAACGTAGTAATTGTTGCCCGGGGACGCCTTGAATTGGTGTATCGGCAATAGCGCGTGCAAATTCAAGCACTCGCCACTGCAAGTCTTGAGGCATAACTTTCAGTTGTTCAATTAGCTTATCCAGGATAGGTGTATCCATCTTGCTCTCCTGCCCAAAATTCTAAACTTATTCTAGTTTAGCTAGACCGCCAGTAAGCGTAATAGCGGTTTGTTCCAGACGTTGCATGCAACGTCTGGAACAAAAGGGATGATTCTGTCGTTTTTGTTACGTTTTTTCGTGAATTCTAGCATCAATTTCGATTATTGAACCGGTGTTATAGTTAGTTTAGCCCCTTAAACTCTAAGTCCTGAAAAAGCAGAATTAGATATCTAAATTAGCTTTTTTTACTTGTTGTTCCTGTGATTTTAACCCCTTCAAGCTTTGTTTGATTTGATCTCGTTTCTCGCAATTAACCTCTTGCTGAATGGATTGGCGACACAGATGCATCTTCAGATGTTGTCGATTTGGAAGCTTTAGCTGATTATCCCGCATAATCACTCCAGTTATTTCACGCGGTTTTTCGCCCGCATAATGCTTTTCTTTTTTCTTGTTATCGCGTAACCCACAACGATAAAACTGTTGTTTGATTTGCCATATCAATGTCCCTGGAACCTGCCTCCCTGAAATTGTGACATCATCCATATAGAGGGTTAAGGTACAACCTCCACTTTCGACAATTTCGCTGATCTCCTCCCACATATCTATGTGAGTAAAGTATGACAGAATAGGACTGGATGGACTACCAGTTGGCAGATGATCTTTGAAAGTTAAGAGTTTGGTCAGGATACCAGCCACATCCGAAGAACATTTCATTCGCTTGTGGAAAAACCAATAGACACGTCTAGAGGGAGTAGAAGGGAAATACTTTTCAATATCGAGACTCCTTACTTCAGGATTATTTACATGAGCTTTAGCATTGCTTATATAGGAACGCCCTTTGGCTGGACTATGTATGTAGTCTGGAATCTCAATTCGCTTTAAAAGCTCTTCAATTCGCTTCTGAACTTGTTTTAGGATAAGCTTGGGTTTTTCCACATGACGAATCTTTTGTCTTTTTGGCTCAAACCTATCTTGCTCTATATACAAGTTCTCTGATTGGGTCAGGTATTTGAGGTTTTCCAGACTCACATGCAACAACTTGGCGAGTTTTTTCTTAGACTTTAAGCAGTAAAAAGGTGACTGGTCTAGTTTATATTGCTTAGAGCGGCTACTTGACATACGAATGACCAGAATTTTCAGCAATAAAGTTAAGTATCGCCAGGATTTTTGAGGATACAAATGTTCTCAGTTTCTCTACTTTTATATCTTTGTTCAAGCTTTCCGAGAAGAACATGATTGAGGATACAGGTATATCGAGGAACTGCGAATATCGATTGAGTAAATCAAGTGTTGGAGTTTTTTTGCCTGATTCAATTTCTGAGAGATATGACTTGGATATTCCTAGTTTTCCCGCTAACTCCTTTTGCGATAAGTCATGGAATACCCTCATCAACCTTAGAGCTTCGTTTAGCATATCTAACCTCCTGTGGCTAGAGGGTTTCTTCAAGGGAGTATAGAAGAAGGGTTAGCAATCTAGTCCTGCCACAACTCGATTAGCCATCTCAAAATATTGAAAATGACTGGACCAAGTTTAAACAGTAGACGGAGCGTCTGAGGGTTGCGGAGCCATTTCAGCCACCGCTTGTATTGACGCTTTTTCGATTGCTCTTGCCGTTTGTCGGGATTTTGGTTTTCCATAAACGGATCTCCTTTGTTAGGGTTTATTTGCACTCATTCACCACAAGGTAAATGAGCGTCGCCTCAAACAAACCTGGAGAACGGCAGTTTTGACCCTTTCTATCCCAACGCAGACACTTCGCCTTGGCTGCGCTGCGCTGGTGTGCTTAGTACTAGACTTCACTCGTTCATTGCGATCTAGAGCCGCTTAATCTTTAACCAGAGGCGTACTCAATGCGTCACGAATCTGTGAAATACTGAGACTACTATGAAGCACGGCAGAAGACGGTTTCCCATCTTCCTCAGATCGCAAAAGCGATCCAGTGAGTGACGAATATCTCCTTTAACCCGACTGAACCTACTATAGCGCAGCGCAAAATGGTAAATTTTGCGCTGCGCTATCAGCGAACTTATTTTCTATCGCTTTAAGTAAACTGTTGTGCATAGAATCGCGCATAACGTCCCCCTCGCTCTAACAATTCTGCATGGGTTCCCGACTCGATAATCTGTCCCTGTTCCATGACTAAAATTCGGTCAGCGCGACGCACGGTGGTTAGGCGATGAGCGATAATAAAGACGGTGCGCTCTTTCATAATCCGTTCTAATGCTTCTTGGACTAAGGCTTCTGATTCTGAATCCAAGGCAGAGGTGGCTTCATCTAAGATGAGAATACTGGGATTCAGGAGAACCGCCCGCGCGATCGCAAGGCGTTGTCGTTGTCCTCCAGATAGGTTGATTCCCCGTTCTCCCACCCAGGTGTGATACCCTTGGGAGAATTGAATAATAAATTGGTGAGCATTGGCTATTTTGGCGGCGTCTTGAACCGCGTCTAAGTCAAAGTCTTTTTGACCAAAGGCAATATTCTGGGCAATGGTGCCAGAAAATAGAGTAGTTTCCTGGGGAACAATGCCAATTTGCCGCCGCAGGCTTTTTAGGGTAACGTCTCGGATATTAATCCCATCGATGAGAATTTCTCCGGCTTGCGGATCATAGAAACGGGGGAGTAAATTAACTAAAGTGGTTTTGCCCGCACCCGATGCCCCAACCAACGCGATCGCTTCTCCTGGCTGGGCAAGAAAACTTAAGTCTTTGAGCACCCAAGGCGTTTTAATTGTAGAGACGTGCCATGGCGCGTCTTGATCTTTGGCGATTGATGATAACGTTTCTTCAAAACCCGCCCTTTCTAAGTTCTCTTGGGCTTGAGTGTAGGCAAAGCTAATCTGGCGATATTCCACTTTACCCGTAACCGGGGGGAGAGTCATCGCATCCTCTTTTTCGATCACCGTTGGCACAATGGCAAAAAGTTCAAAGATGCGATCAACCGATGCCTCACCCTGCTTAAATTCGTTATAGTTGCTAGTAACGATCGCGATCGGATCAATGAGCATGGCAACCGCCGCACCATAGCTGACAAATTCACTCCCAGTCAAGTTACCTTGGGCAATTTGCCATCCCCCTAGTAAAAAGACTAATAACAGGCACATCGCCTCCAGAAACCCAACCACGGGAAACTGAATCGCCTTTAACCGTTCCGCCGCATACTTGGCTTGACGATTGTTTTCTGCCTCTTGACTAAATCGCTCTAATGTGTACTCTTCAGCCGCAAAAGCTTGGACTAAACGAATACCACTCAAGACTTCAATCAGCAACGCCGATAAATCTGACACCCTATTTTGACTACGCCGAGAAAACTGGCGCATCCGTTCACCAAACCAGCCAATTAATAGACCCATTAACGGGGCAATGAGTACAATACCTAGGGTAAGTTGCCAGTTCAAGTAAATCACATAAGCGAAGACAGCAACCAACTGTAAAACGCTGGGGACAAACTGGTGAAAGAACTTGTTTACCACCTCGCCAATGCGGTCAATATCCTCGGTGAGTCGATAGGATAAGTCCCCGGTTTTAGCCGTTTCAAAGTAATCAAGACTCAGGCTTTGCAGGTGGGCGTAGACATTTTTCCGCAAATCCAGAGTAATAGCTAGGGCAGCCTTTGCCATTAGGGTGTCTTGCCCATACTGTGCCAGCTTCTGACCCAAGAAAATTAAAGCAGCAATTCCGGCAACTTGTGCGATCGCGCCCACATTTCCCTGTCCCACATAAGCCGCAATCCGCCCCGCGAGCCAAGCCAAGAGGGGCCACACGGCGACAAATCCCACAGTACAAGCTAAGGCTTGCCCAATGGTAACTCTTTGAGGGCGAAGATAAGGCAACAGTTGCCAGTAATGAGAACGGGTTTTCAATGTATAATCACCCAAATGCAATTTTCCTCTGTCTCACGCTATCAGCTTTCATCATTTCTACAAAGACTTTCCGGTGACAGGGGAAGTTTCTACTGCTTAAGTGTGTAAGGTATATCAATCAAAATGTAGGGGCGCAAGGCTTGCGCCCACACATAAGTACATCTTATGAAAAACGCTATACAATAATAAGACAGAATATTACAGATTGAGGCGTTGTATTATGTCAACTGAGGTGACTCAGACTCAGAGTTCCCCAACAACTCCCGTGGTGGACTGGGAACCCCAAATGCCACCCACTGATTTAATTTTTGATGATGGAGAACCCTTGGAAAGTAACCGCCACCGCATTGCCATGAATCTGTTGATTCAGTTAACCCACCAAGCCTTGGCACAGCGAGAGGATTACTTTGTGGGTGGTAATATGTTCATTTATTATAGTCGCACCCAGGCACGAAATCGGGATTTCCGAGGACCGGATTTTTTTGTGGTATTGAATGTGGATGGAACCCGTTCTCGCCAAGGTTGGGTAGTCTGGGATGAAGAGGGGCGTTACCCAGATGTGATTATTGAACTGATGTCTGCTTCTACAGCTAATACTGATATTGGGGCAAAAAAGGATATTTACGAAGGAACCTTTAGAACACCGGATTATTTTGTGTTTGACCCGTTTAACCCAGACTCTTTACAGGGATGGCGGTTGGATGCAAATTTACGTTATCAACCGTTGGTTCCGAATGAGTCAGGATGGTTATGGTGCGAAACTTTAGGGTTATGGTTAGGAATTTGGCAAGGAACAATAAGCAGAGAAACAGCACCGTGGTTACGATTTTATGACTCAGAGGGTAATTTAGTTTTATTACCCGAAGAAGCTGAACATCAACGGGCTGAATCTGAACATCAACGCGCTGAATCTGAACATCAACGCGCTGAACGTTTAGCCGCACGATTGCGAGAGTTAGGAGAAGAACCAGACAATTAGGAGATATGGGGGAGAAAATCATTAACCTCATGCTGATGGACATCCCCTTGTAAAATAGAGATTTATCCTCAATGTCGATAGCCGATTAAAATCATGACACAGCCATTACAGCATCGCATCATCTGTTGGAGTTTAAGTTTAATTATCGCTAGTTTTAGCTTCGTCTTTGGACTACCCGCAAGTGCGAAGGCTCAGTCTATCTCAAACACTCATCCAACTCAAATCGCTACAGTATCAGCCAGTGAAGCCTTTCGCAATGCATACAATCAGCGCTATACCTGGGATGAAAATTTTCCGGGTTATTCCGCAGAGGTTTCGATTACTCATAAGGGAGATATTGACCAGGGAATCGTTCGGGTTCAACCGGAGCTGACTGTGGAAGTCATTAATCTTGAACCGGAGGATTTGCGGGAGTTGGTTGCCAATACTGTTAAGATGGAAATTATTCACCGCCGCCGAGTACCGTTTGAGCAGTTGCATGGTAACAATGACTTTGAGTTAAAGGGAAAAGACGAGTATGGCGCGTTAAAAATCAATGAAGTGGGTGATAATTCCTACTATAAGGTTAAAGGGGATGTAATTACTCAAGTGAATCGCAGCTTTGGAGATGTAGCAGTAACAGTTGACACTCTAGGCACAACTAAAACTCCAGAGGGTTATTTAGTCAGTCACTTTAAAACCACGTTTCGCGATGCCCAAACAGGTGAAATTCTGGAGAAAGAAGATGTGCGAGATTTTCATGAAAAGGTGGGCAAATACTATTTGCTAACGAACCGGACGATTCGATATGCCCAGGAGGAAAATCCTGAAGAAAAACCTGTGGCGGATACGAGGATTCGCTTTAATGATATTCAGCCGTTGTAACTAGAAAAAAATGATTGAGTGGGATCGAGTCGCTGAGTTGTATGATATCTATGTCCATAGTGATATCGATATTTCCTTTTTTATTCGAGAAACCCGTAAAGTATCAGGTCAAGTTCTCGAATTGATGGCAGGAACGGGGCGCGTCTCGATTCCTTTATTAGAAGCTGGCGTTTCGCTGGTTTGTGTGGATGCTTCGGCACAAATGCTAACTGTTCTGCAAAAAAAGCTGGCACAAAAGGGGTTTTTACCTAAGATTCAGCAGGCTGATGTGCGAGAGTTAAACCTGAAAGAGTATTTTGAATTAGCGATTATTCCGTTCAATTCATTTTCGGAACTTTTGTCAAAGAAAGACCAAAAAAATACACTCCGCTCAATTCACAACCATTTGCGTGAAGGTGGGCAACTTATCTGTACTCTACATAATCCTAATGTCCGGTCAAAATTGGTCGATGGTTCTCTGCGTCTAGAGGGAAAATACAGTCTGGAAAAGGAACAACTTCTGTTCTGGGGACTGGAAAAGCAGCAACCGAATCACTGTATTGTTGAGCGAACTCAGTTCGATGATATGCGCGATCGCGTCTCCTGTCTCGGAAGCGAGAAGTTTGCTGGCTTCGGAATAGGACGCAATCCAGATTTTCGGTAAGTTGTTTGCTGTAAATTCAGTCAAAATTGTTACTAATTTAATTTAGATTTTGTCCTAATTTTTCCATGAAACTCTCCCAACGGTTTACCGACGCCTTAACCTTTGCCACCGAATTGCACGCCAACCAAACCCGCAAAGGGAATGGCGTTCCCTACATCGCCCACCTGCTAGCTGTTGCCAGTATTGCCTTAGAATATGGGGCAGATGAAGATGAAGCGATCGCAGCCCTTCTCCATGATGCCATTGAAGACCAAGGCGGTGCAGCAACCCGTGAAGAAATTCGCCGCCGCTTTGGGGATAAAATTACTGAAATTGTCGATGGTTGCACCGATGCTGACACCACACCCAAACCCCCTTGGCGTCAGCGCAAAGCGGCTTATATTGCACATATTCCCACAGCCTCGGCTTCGGTTCGTTTAGTGTCTGCAGCCGATAAGCTGCATAATGCTTGGTCAATTCTTAAAGATTATCGTATTGTAGGGGATAAGGTGTGGCAACGCTTTCATGGGCGTAAAGAAGGTACACTTTGGTATTACCGTTCCTTGATTGAAGCCTTCCGCACCCAGAAGTCTATGCCGATTATTGACGAATTGGATCGGGTGGTGAGTGAATTAGAATTATTAGCAGGTGTAACTGACCAGAATTCTGAGTGGTGATCTGTGTAGGGGCGGGTTTTACCTCTATCATTGGTTGTCACCCGAATGTAAATAAACCCGCCCCAACTTGATGAACGGGTTTGTCACTAAACCTGCCTTTATCTGTATCTTACGGCTGCGATCGCGTAAAACCCGTAACCCATTCACCCCATTATCGTGCCATGAAACCAATACTTCTAACCACGGCTGCTATTTTCACCGCCATCACTCTGAATACCAGCGCCTTGGCTGAAAATCTACAAAATATCCAAAAGGTACTCTCCACCAAAAACTGTCCCGGATGTGATCTCACCGATGCGGGTCTAGTTATGGCAGAATTAGTCGGGGCAAACTTGAGTGGGGCAGATTTGAGTCGCGCTAATCTCAGTCGGGCAAATTTAGTGGGGGCGGATCTCACCGGCGCAAATCTCAGTGGCGCGTCTCTCAATGGTGCAAACCTAACTGGCGCAAATCTCAGTGGCGCTATTTTAGTGGGAACGGATCTGAGAAGTGCTTATCTCGTCAATGCTCAACTGTTTGGTACGGATCTCAGTAGCGCTTATATTCAAGGAACCATTGGTCTTCCTCAGTATGCCGGAACCGCTGAAGATTTTTATGCCTGGGGTGTGATTGAAGCAGAACGGGGAAACTACCAAGCTGCCATTGAACATTATAATCAAGCTCTGAATCTCAAAGCTGAATTTGCTCCCGCCTATTTAGCCCGAGGAATTGCCCGATTTCGCTTAAGTGATCACGGCGGTGCTAGCCGAGATGCTGAAGTTGCTAGTCAGCTTTTTACCAATCAAGAAAACCCAGTTGGTTTCCAAGCCTCGCAGAATCTGATCGCCATGGTGGAAATTACCCAAAATCCCCCCGAAGTTCGCTCTCGCCCATCTTTTGGGAATGCCCTTGTAGGTATTGGTTCACTGCTTTTGCGGTTTTTAGCACCGCTTTGATCGACGAGGGTTTTATATCCTGAGCATCGAATTTTTGTTTTTTTAACGCAAAGTAACGCAGAGGATTTTTGAAGGATTTGGACGTGAAGAGTTATCGTAAGGGTAAATGCTATTACTTTTCTTAAGCCTATGGGGTAAACCCGAATGTAGGGGCATCATCCTTGCGCCCTTCCATCTATACCGCTCCCTTTTTTCTGGATAATTCATAATTTAAATCATGAACATCAAAGAATTAGAACCTCAATTACTTGCTCTAAAGCCGACTGAAAAAGCTCAATTAATTCACCTCCTAACCCAAAGTTTCAATAACAATTGGAAGGAAATTGAAAAAACGTCTGGTGTTTGTGATGGCAACCCGAATTCATCAAGCTATTTCCTATTTCCCTGGAAGAATCCTTACGGGGAAAAGTGATGCGAGTAAATCGTCCCGCCCAATAATTTTAAGTGTTACATCAGTAAACTTAAGTGAGAACCTTCCTCAGTTTTTCGTACTTCAATTCGTGTCTGAAAGGCTTCCTTAAATTGGGGCATGTGAGTTACCGTTAAGATACAAGCAAAGTCGGATGCGATCGCGTTAATTGCCGCAATCAATCGCTCACACCCTTCAGCGTCTTGCGTACCAAAGCCTTCATCGACAATCAGCATTTGCAAGGAAGTTCCCGCTCTCTGCGCTAAGAGTCGGGCTAGGGCGAGGCGAATGGCAAAGTTAATCCGGAAGGCTTCACCCCCAGAATAGGTTTCATAAGGGCGCGTTCCTCTGGCGTCAGCGATTAAAATATCGAGGGTATCGATGAGTTTACTTTTGCGCTTTGATGCCCGTTTTCCGGCTTTTTGGGTAACAATTTGGACGTGTAACTGATTTCCGGTGAGTCGCGATAGAATTTGATTAGCTTCTGCCTCTAATTGGGGTAAAATATTTTCAATCATCAGCGTCTGGATACCATTTTTCCCAAAGGCTTTGGCTAGTTCCTGATGCACTCGATATTGCCGTTGTAAAGTTTTAACCTGTTCCGTTTGCTCTTGATATTGAGTTTGCAGAGTATCCAGTTGAGTTAAGCGCTGTTGTAAACGCCCGACTTGGGATAGGTGTTCGTCTAGTTGTCGGCGTCGCTGTAGGATACGCTGTTCTAGTATTTGTAAGTCGCGGCTGGTGTCGGGATACTGTTCCAATTGCTTGACAATTTCCGCTAATTGTGTGTTCAGCGCTTCCCGATCGCCTTGTCGCTTGGCTAGGGTTTGAGTCAGGCTATCTAATCGTTGACAGATTTGAGGATAGTGTTCCTGGGCTTTGGTTAATTCTTGATGGCGTAGTTGCCAAGATTGAGCTTGTCGCAGGGAGGTGCACAGTTGGTTGTGAGTGTCTAAGTTATAGCCAATTTCGCGAATTTGTTCCTCGATCGCATCGATTTCCTGTTTTAGGGGAGAGGTGGTTTGTAACTCCTCTAGGGATTGGTTTAGCTGATCGAGTTGGGCTTGCAGTTGGGGTTGTTGTTCCTGAATTTTCTCTAGGCGTCGCTGGGCGTCTTCGAGTTTGGCTTGGCGGATTTCCGCCCATCGCCAACGATCGACTTCTCCGCGTGCGAGGGCGTGGGTTTGTTCGTTGTAGTTTAGCTGTTGTAGTTGGCTATCTAAGGTTTGTAGTTGGGTTTGGACATCTAGGGCGTAGGTTCCCTCACTTAGCGATCGCTCTAGTTGTTTCTTTTCTTCGGAGATGTCGTAGAGGCGATCATACACTTCATCGGTGGCTTCGAGTCGGGCTTCGAGTTGTCCCCGTTGTTCTAATAATTGCTCAAAAGGTGCCAATTCTTGGGAGAGTTGGGCGTATTCTTGACGTAAGACTTGCAGTTCCCGTTCACAAACCGCTAGCTGTTCTCGCACCACCCAGAATTGATCTTGGATTTCCTGTTGTTCGGTTGTCGTTTTTTGGATAACGTGGTGGGAATGGGTTTCATCTAAGGCGCGATCGCACAGGGGACAAACAGCGTCCTGAACCTGTAACATTTGGATTTTCTGGGTGAGTTCGGCGAGTTGTTTTTCATAACGGCGCTGGCTTTCTTGCAGTCGTTCTTGAAAGCTGCGGCGTTCGAGTCCTTTTTCTTGTACGCGCTGTTGATAAACTTTCTTTTTTTCTAAGGTACTGATTTCGGCGACAACTTGCAGAACTGTTTGTCGCAGTTGGGGAGTTGTGGCGATTTGGTGAGATAATTGATCTTCTGAGGCGTTGAGTTCATCTAAACGGGCGCTGAGGCGGGCGTGGATGCGATCTAATTCGCTTTGCAAGGCGGCGCGGCGTTGCAGAATGGGGGAAACGTCGAGTTGAAGTTGATCCAGGTGATTGAGGCGGGTACGGGCGGTGTTGAGTTTTTCCAAGGCTTCAGCCACATCTGCAGAACGAGTGAGCATTTGGTGAATTTCTTGTTCTTGGGGACGCAGGGCGTCGAGTTGAGCTTGGGTTTGGCGGATTTGCAGATTCAATTCCTGAATCTGTTGGTTGAGTTGCTGTTGTAGCTGCTGTTTTTGGCGGTGGGCGTTTTGATCTGCGTGGAACTTTTGGCTGAGACTCTCTTCTCGCTGTTGCAGTGTCAGATAATCGGAATAACCGGCAGTAATTTGCTCGTTTTGGTCGAGAATGGTGGCTAATTGCTGCTTTTGGGTTTCGGTGGTGGTAATATCCTGATGCAGGCGATCGCATTCTTGGGTGAGATTTTGGTATTGCTGGCGAACAAAGGTGAGTTGTTGTTCCCAGGTGTGGCGTTGGTGTTTGAGAGATTGCAGGTGGTGCAGTTGGGTTTGGTCGGTTTCGTGGTCTTGGCGTAGTTGGTGTAGGGTGGTTTGAGTGGCGTCTTGTTGCTCCTGCGTCGCGTCTCGTTCCTCTAATTGCTGCTGAATGGCTTGTAAACTAGATTCGAGTTGCTCGGCTTGACCTTTGAATTGGCGGGATAAATCCTTTGCTTGATCCGCTAAGGTTTCGTATTGATCCAGTTTCAATAAATCAGCTAAGATTTGTTTGCGTTCCGAGGGACGCCGTAGCATAAATTCATCCGCACGCCCCTGACGCAAGTAAGCGGAGTTAATAAAGGTATCATAATCCAGCTTAAGATGATGCAGGATAAGCTGTTGAGTTGCCCGTAATCCTTTTTCAGTTAAGGAACGAAATCCATCGGGCGTTTCAATTTGAAATTCCAGGGAACTGCTTTGTCCCCGTTGCTTGCTCCGAATCACCCGATGGGTTTGTTGGTTATTATGGAAGATGAAGTCTACCCGTACATTTTTCGCTCCGGCATGGATTAAATCATCTTCCGACGCAGCACGGCATTGTCCCCAAATCGCCCAGGTGATTGCTTCGAGGAGAGAAGATTTCCCAGCACCATTGGCGCCACAGATACAAGCCGTATGCAGTCCGCGAAAGTCGAGAGTCGCTTCACGGTAGCTTAAAAAATTTTTCAGGGTCAGTTTCAGGGGAATCATGCAGGCTGGAATGCCATTGAAATTAGGGATGCAAGAAAATTGTCAGTACATACGCACGCTCTCCATAGTTTATAGACGCCGGGATGCGGATTCCAGCCTTTTTCTCGACAATTTTACAATATTTAATATAATAGGAGTCTAGGAGAAACTGCTCAAAAAAGTAAGTATCAGTTACTCTCACTGGCTCAAAATGCAGCGTTAGCCCTCAAAAATCATTAAACCTGTGGAAAGAAAAATCACTTTTGACAGGGTAATGAAAAAGAAAGGGTAAAATTGTATACAATAATAGAATAGCCAGAGTCAAGATCAAGAAAATACCTTCCTGCTACCTACCGCAACGGTTCTGGTTAGCTACAACATCAGGGAAAGTGATAACACCAGCAGTTAGGGGACTCAGCATTTACTGTTTTTCAAGTGAGCCAGATGAAAAGAGCTGTACGCCGAATAAGTCAATCACTGGCAGCCCTCTATAGTCTAACAGGACTTATGGGCTTTGCTAAGGTTGCCCAAGCACAAGTTACCGAAGATAATACAACGGGTAATAGAACGATTGTTACCCCAAATGGCAATCAATTTGGCATTACAGGTGGCGTTGAAGCTGGCAGTAATCTGATTCACAGCTTTGGAGAGTTTAGTCTGGATTCAGAACAAAGTGCTATTTTTAATGTCAATTCTAATATTCAAAACATTCTAAGTCGGGTTACAGGTGGCAATCTGTCTCAAATCAATGGACTCATCGAAGTCTTGGGAGGAACGAGCAGTACCAATCTGTTTTTGATGAATCCGGCTGGTATTGTGTTTGGTCAAGGTGCAAGTCTGAATGTGCCAGGGGACTTTACTGCGACAACCGCTACGTCAATTGGTTTAGGCAATGACCAATGGTTTAATGCCACAGGTACTATCGACGCAAATCAGCTAGCGGGAAATCCGAACAATTCCTTTGCCTTTAATACGCCTCAACCCGGAGGAATTGTTAGCTCGGCTAACTTAACGGTTAATAATGGGAACTTAACCTTAATCGGTGGCACAGTTGTCAGTACAGGTACTATCTCTGCACCAGAAGGTCAAGTGACCATTGCCACAGTACCCGGTGATACGGTAGTGCGCCTCAGCCAACCGGGAATGGTGCTAAATTTAGAGTTTGAATCGGTAGACTCAGTAAGTGGTAATCCAGGCAGTTGGGATGGTAATGTAGCTTCTTTGCCTCAACTGCTGACAGGAGGAGGGATTGATCATGCAACTGAAGCGATCGCGGATGGTAATCGGGTAATCTTATCAGGCTCTGGAATTACTGTAAATAATGGCGATGTTGTCGCGACAGGGGACATTAGGGCAAAAGACGGTCTCAATATCACCGCCAATAGTATTACCACAGGAAATATCGATACGAGTTCTAACCGTCAAACGGCGCCCGGTTCTGTCTCGTTATTGGCTATAGAGGACATAAAAACGGGTGATATTAGAACCAGCGATAGCAGCGGAGGAGATAGAAGCGCAGGTTCGGTACAGATATCTACCTTACAAGGCAATATTGATCTAAAAAATATTTTTGGTGAAGATCAAGGTCAAGGAAATAGTGCTACTTTTACGTTAGAGGCTCCTCAAGGCGAAATTACCATTCGGGGGGATATAAGAATACTCAATCGTGGACCGGGTGAGCAAGGTCAAGTAAATTGGGTTGCCCAAAACTTCACGCAGGAGTCCGGCAAGATTACTGAACCCTCCAACATATTAAGTAGGCTCAATGATCCTTCCATATCTAGTCCTTTAAATAACGTTAGTTTTCCTCCTTTCAGCAGTGGTGGTGGTACGACAGGTGGTGGTGAAACAACAGGTGGCACAACAGGTGGCACAACAGGTGGTGGTGAAACGACAGGCGGCACGACAGGTGGCACAACAGGTGGTGGTGAAACGACAGGCGGCACGACAGGTGGCACGACAGGTGGCACGACAGGTGGCACGACAGGTGGACAAACAGGTGGCACGACAGGTGGTGGCACGACAGGTGGTGGCACGATAGATGATGGTGCATTGCTTGGTGGCGGAACAAATGATGATTCAACTGTTGATGATGACTTGATTGGTGACGTAACAGATGGTGATGTCTTAAATACCGGAAGTGACCCAATTGCCAATGATGGGGACACAGATACTGGAAATCCCAGTGACCCAATTGCCAATGATGGGGACACAGATACTGGAAATCCCAGTGACCCAATTGCCAATGATGGGGACACAGATACCGTAAATCCCAGTGACCCAATTG
>NZ_JAVJRX010000085.1:0-14092 GCF_040219735.1 Coleofasciculus sp. G1-WW12-02
TAGTCGAGATTAGAGGACTCGTTGCCGTGGGACACACGGTGGTTAAGCTTTCTGAGGGTAAAGGTTCCGTCCACCGAAGACGTTAAACTCTGCCTCCCTGTGACGGAAGAATCCCCCGCGTTTTAACCGGGGGAGTGTCAACTTAACTAATTAATTGGGATTGAAATTCCATTTCGGGAAAGATGCGATCGCACGTTTTGCCAGGGTGATTGAAATTGTTGCAACACAGATGCAGTATTCAAGCCGACATGATATTATGTGCTAATCGGTTGAGGCGTTCCGAATAACTTTTCATCACATTGAGAGCAAAAATTGGTGTTTCCTGAACCGCAAACAGAAATCGCTGCTGATCGAGAAATGCTAGGGTACAATCTGTTTTCGCGATCGCGCTATAGTTTCTGTCACCTACTCCAATCAATGTTCCGGTACCAAACACCTCACCCTTACCAATAGTTTCTACAATATTACCATTGATCGAGATATTTACTTCTCCTTCCAGGATGCCATACATGTAGTTCGCTGGATCACCTTCTTTGAAAATAACCTGATCGGCAGAAAATGTCTTAGGATCAGACTGTTTTTGTAAGATGCTGACTGTGTTTGCGGGTTCTACCATGTTCTGTAATTTGTCATTCGTCATTTGTCTTATGTCATTTGAAGCATTTGGGGGGCTACCTGATCATACTTGTCCAAAATGTTTTACCCAAATGCTTCGCCCAACTCCGGTGATGTCGTTGATAGATAAAACGGATCAAATCGGGGCGGGTTTAGTCACATCTGGGTTAAGTCAGAAACGATAGTAGTGAAACCCGCCCCTACACACCGGGTTCCCGCGAAGGTTGTCAAGGGTATTTCACCCCTCAACTCGCTTCTACCAACAAATTCTGATACGCCGCCTCAATCCGTTCCACTTCCGATGAGACATCAGTCTCTAATTTCCTCAACCGCTCTAATTCTGCCCCATTATTAATCTCATGGGACTCTTTTTGTGCAATTAAATTATCCAACTCTGACTTACGCGCCTGAATATCATCATTCATCCGTTCCGTCACTTCTCGCTCATATACATCAAAGCATTCTTTCACCGCATCGTGAATCGGTTGCCATTGTTCTCGTGCTACCTGGGGTAAATATTTAACTAACTCTTTCTTCGCCGCTTTCACCAACTCCTTCCGCGCTTGATCTGCTTGTACAACCCCAACCCCTAACCCCAATAACGCCAATCCCACAGGTCCCAAAACAACCCCTGAAACCGCAGTAATCATCGCCCCTACACCCATCACCGTAATAAAATTAAGGGCAATATTTTTCCAATCAAACCCCGCCCCCGCCATGGCTACCCCAGCAATATTTCCCCTTGCCAAGGAAAAGAGTCCCGCTGCCCATTTTGCCCAAGCGGGAGAATTGTCTTCTGGGGTTGTCCCAATCACTGGAGTTATGCGTTGTCCGGTTAACTTTTCGGTAATTTTCTCCGTAACTTTGGTATAAGATGCGCCATAACTGGCGGCACTTTTCGATAACTGCAAAAACGCGCTATCCATCTCTTTTTCAGCCGTTAAACTCCAGGCAGATAATTTATCATTTATATACCGCTCAAATGCCTGTTGCAATCCCGCTTCAAAGGATTCCCGTCTCCCTCGACTCAAAAAATCCATGAATTGAAAATCCGGCTGATACTGCATGAAATCAGCTTCAAAGCTATTCCCCAAATTTAAAACATAATTGCGGAAGGAATCCGCCACCGCCTTTGCCTTACTATCCCGTACCGATTTGATTTCAGCTTGGAACTGTTGACAGATATCATTGAGTTTCTTGAATTCAGGTTCTACCGAATTAATCCGTTCTTTTAATCCCTTTACATCCTGTTCTAACAACGGAATCCGCCGTTCAATCGCTTCTCGCACATGACTATACCCTTGACGCGCCAAGGTTCTGGCTTGGCGAAATTCAGCCACGGCTCGTTCGGTGGTCAAAAATGTACTTAATGCGCCCATAAATTCAGGAAATCCAGTTCCTTCCAGAGACGATGTTGGCTGCTTCACTCGTAACCGCAGCGCTTTAATCGCGGAAATCTCAAACACTCGTTCATCATAGATATCATACCCATCGACTTGACAGTAATCGGCTAAATTTGCTCGAAACACGCGCCGCACTTTATCTTCCGATTCTGCTAATTCTTCCGGATCATCCGGATCAATCAAACTTTCGCGAATCTGATCCCAAGCATTAATTAAAAAGAAAACTGATAATCCCCGATCCTTAATATAATTTTCTAAATAACGGCGTTCGGCTAAAGTACAAGGCTGAGTTGCCCGCAGTACAAATAAAATCGCATGGCAATTATTGATATATCCCAGAGATAACTCGTTTCGGGCTTCGGTATCATTGAGTCCCGGACTATCGACAATTTCTATACCTTTTTTTAATAACGCTAATGGATATTCTACGACAGCATAATCAACATTAGGAAACGCCTGTTTTTTCTGTTGTTCCAGTTGCTTAGCTTCAGCGGGATCAATCGTGTAGCGGCGCTTAAAACTCTTAAAATCAATATCTTCGGGGGGTGTACCATCATTAAAATGAACGGTGACTTTTTTTTCCGGTCCATACCGCAAAACGGTTAATAAAGCTGTACAGGGATTAACATCTGAGGGTAATAGGTTCTCGCCAATTAAGGCATTAAGAAAGGTACTTTTACCCCGTTTCATATCACCCAGAACCAGTAATCTAAATACACCTTGTCGTAAATTTGTACTGGCTCGGCTTAAATCATCAATATCCCGTTCCAAGCCCAAACCGCCAGAGGTATCCTTGCCGGCGGCTTCCCCTTGTTTAAGGGTTTGGGCGATTTCACCCAGACTCCTGGCGACTTGCGATCGCACTTTGGCAACGCGCTCTAAATTATTCAGGAAACTGTCTGTTTCTATTTTATAACTCATTGTTGATTTCTCCCTATACCATGCGTTTAGTGATCATAACCGATAAAATAGCTAAGTATTGTCTACCCGCTCCTTTGTTTCAGGTTAACCCGGTATTAACCCTGACTCCTCATACAGGGATTCAATCTGCCAGTATTGGGCTAAAATATCACTATCTAACTGTCTCAATCGCTTTAACTCCGTTTGGTGATTGATTTCACGACCTTTTTTTTGTTGCAGCAAGTTCTCTAATTGAATTTGGTGGGATTGAATATCATCATTAATGCGTTGAATTACGTCTTGCTCATACCGTTCAAAACAGTCACCAACTGCTTTGCGAATGGGTTCTTGTTGCTCCTGTGCCAATTGGGGTAAATAGTTAACAAACTGCTTCTTCGTCGCTTTAATCACAGCTTGACGCCCTTGTTCAGCTTGCATGGCGCCCACTCCCAAACTCAGCAGCACTAATCCTAGGGGATTCCAAAACCCTAAAGGAGTCAAAACTACCGCTAACCAATTAACCAGAATATTTTGCCAATTAAAACCAACAGCAGCTAAGGCGACACTGGCTATATTTCCTGAGGCTAAGGAGAAAAAACCCATTGCCCATTTTGTCCAAGTGGGTGACTCCTCCCCTGAGTCAACTGGAACTCTTGAGGGTAGGGTTTGCCCAATTAATTTATTGCTCATAGAATCAACAACCTGATTATAAGTTGCACCATAATTAGCCGCACTTTGGGCAAGTTGGGAAAAGGCTTCTTTCAAAGCATCCTCCGCTGTGCGTTCCCACGCGGCTAATTTATCCTGAAGATATTGCTCCAAGGCTTGCTTCAATGCAGCATTAAACGCCTCTCGTTTCTGCTGTTGTAAGAATTCCAAAAGGTCAATTGTCGGCTGATAGGGAAAAAAATCTGATTCAAACGTCGTTTCTAAGTTCAGCACATACGTCTGAAATGAATTGACTATTTCCTTGACATTTGTATCCCGTAGGGTACGAATTTCCTCACGGAATTGATCGCGAATTTGGGTGAGTTGTTCAAACTCCGGATTAACCCCCTGAATCCGTTGTTTCAATCCCTCAATATCTTGATCCAGTAAAGGAATTCGCCGTTCAATGGCTGCGTGAGTGCGGCTATAAACTTGACGCACCAGAGTTCTGACTTGCCGTAATTGTGCCACAGCCCGTTCTTGAGTTAAAAAGGTATTCAATGCCCTTAAAAATGGGGGAAATCCTGTGCCTTCTAGAGAATCCTGGGGTTTTTTTAACCGCCGCCGCAAGGCTGGGAGGGAAGATATCTCAAACACTCGTTGATCATAGTAATCCTGTCCATCGTTTTTACAGTAGTCAGCTAAATAGGTTTTAAATACAGTCCGTAACCGATTTTGAACCTGCTCAAGTTCGTCTAGATGATCTGGATTAATCAATCCTTTGCCGATTTCATCCCAAGCGTTAATCAGAAAAAAAACAGTTAATCCCCGCCCTTTGATATAATTCTCTAGATAGCGGCGTTCCTCCAGCGTGCAAGGCTGCATTGCCCTGAATACAAACATGATCGCGTGGCAATTGTGGATATAGTTAAGGGATAATTCATTCCGGGCTTCGGTATCGTTCAGCCCCGGAGTATCTACAATTTCGATTCCCTTTTCTAAGAGGGGTAAGGGATATTCGACAACGGCATGAGATACATCAGGAAATGCTAAACTATTCTCGGCTTCTCGGCGTTTTGCTTCGCTGGGTTTGATTGTATAGGTTTGCTTAAAACGGGCAAAATCGATAGATTGAGAGGAGTTATTCCCTTTAAAATACACCGTGACTTTTTTTTGAGTTCCGTAGCGTAAAACTGTTAGCAGGGCTGTACAAGGATTGACATCGGCTGGTAATAAATTCTCGCCAATTAAAGCATTGAGCAACGTACTTTTTCCCCGTTTTAAGTCTCCTAAGACCAATACTCTAAATACAGTTTGCTGTAAAGTTTGGCTAGCTCGGCTTAAATCGTCAATATCCCGTTCCAACCCCAAACCCCCAGAGGTATCCTTTACCGAGGCTTCCCATTGTGCCAGGGTTTGGGCGATTTCACCTAGACTTTTGGCGATTTGCGATCGCACTCTGGCAACTTGCTCTAAGTTATTCAGGAAACGGTCTGTTTCTATTGTATAACTCATGGTTTATTGATTCCTTAAGCATTAGTTGATCCCAAGCGCGATCGCGAGAATGGTGGGTTTAGTCCAGTTATCAGTTTTGGGCAAAACGTTATCCGTAAAATTGACCCCAACCACCGATAAAATAGGTGGGCAATGCCCACCCTACAATGTGTTTAAGTTTAACCCGGTACTAACAATAACTCCTCATACACCGATTCAACCTGCTGACATTCAGCTAATACATCAGCATCTAAACCTCTCAACCGCTTTAACTCAGTTTGTCGATTAATCTCACGAGATTCTTTTTGCTTGAGCAAGTTATCTAACTCAGCTTGGCGAGATTCAATATCATCATTCAGGCGTTGAATCACTTCCCGTTCATAACTATCAAAACAATCTTTAACCGCTTGACGAATGGGTTCTTGTTGTTCCTGGGCGAGTTGTGGTAGATATTTAACAAACTCCTTTTTTGTCGCTTTCATCACTTCTTGGCGGGCTTGTTCAGCTTGCAGTGCGCCCACGCCCAACCCCATTAAAGCCAATCCGATGGGATTCCAAAACGTTAATCCAGTAAAAATCAATAAAAAGCTGCTAATCCCAATTACCGCTAACCAATTAACCAGGATATTTTGCCAATTAAACCCAGCGGCGGCTAAGGCGACACCCGCCAAATTTCCTGATGCTAAAGAGAAAAAACCCATCGCCCATTTTGTCCAGCTAGGTGACTCCTCTCCTGAGTCAACCCGCACTCCCGGCGGTATCCTTTGCCCAATTAATTTCTCTGTCATAGAATCAACAATCTGATTATAGGTGGCGCCATAGTTAGCCGCACTTTGGGCAAGTTGGGAGAACGCCTCTTTTAAATAATCCTCCGCCGTGCGTTCCCACTCCGCTAATTTATCCTGAATATACTGCTCAAAAGCTTGCTTTAATGCAGCATTAAACGCCTCCCGTCTCTGCTGTTGCAAGAACTCCAGAAAGTCAATCGTCGGCTGATAGCGCAAGAAATCCGATTCAAATGTCTTTTCTAAGTTCAGCACATAAGTGCGAAATGAATCCGCCACCCCTTTTCCTTTTGTATCCCGCACGGTACGAATTTCATCCTGAAATTGATCTCGGATTTGGGTGAGTTGCTCAAACTCCGGTTCAACTCCCTGAATCCGTTGTTTCAATTCCTGAATATCTTGGTCGAGTAAAGGAATCCGCCGTTCAATGGCTTCGTGAGTGCGGCTATAAACTTGACGCGCCAGAGTTCTAGCTTGGCGTAATTGTGCCACAGCGCGTTCTTGGGTCAAAAAGGTATTTAGCGCCCCTAAAAACGCCGGAAATCCTGTTCCTTCCAGTGAATCCTCTTTTGTTTTCACCCGCCGCCGCAATGCTTCGAGGGAGGAAATCTCAAACACTCGTTCATCATAGCAATCGTGTCCCTCTTTTTGACAGTAGTCAGCCAGATAGGTTTGGAATACGGTGCGTAACCGATTTTGGGCGACCTCAAGTTCATCGGGATCATCGGGATCAATGAGTCCTTTGCTGATTTCATCCCAAGCGTTAATCAGAAAGAAAACCGTTAATCCGCGCCCTTTAATATAATTTTCTAAATAGCGGCGTTCTTCCAGCGTACAAGGCTGCATTGCCTTGAATACAAACAAGATCGCGTGGCAGTTATGGATATAGTTGAGTGATAATTCATTCCGGGCTTCGGTATCATTTAGCCCAGGACTATCAACAATTTCGATACCTTTTTCTAAGAGGGGTAAGGGATATTCGACAACAGCATAATCAACCGCTGGAAATGCCGAGCTTTTCTCGACTTCGAGGCGTTTGGCTTCGGCGGGATCGATGGTATAGTTTTGCTTGAAACTGGCAAAATCGAGGGATTCTGGTGGTTTATCTCCTTTAAAATAAACCGTGACTTTTTTTTGCGTTCCGTAGCGCAAAACCGTCAGCAGGGCTGTACAAGGATTCACATCTGCGGGTAATAGGTTTTCACCAATTAAGGCATTGAGAAATGTACTTTTCCCCCGCTTCAAGTCTCCTAATACCAGCAGCCGAAATAAGCCCTTCTGCAAATTATCGCTGGCAATCCGGATATCTTCACTTTCCCGTTCTAGACCCAATTTCCCGGAGGCTTCCTCAGCATCCAACTCCGCTTTTTCCAGCCGTTTGGCAATTTGACTCAGATGCATCGCCGCTTGATGACGCACTCTCACCACGCGCTCCAAATCCCTGAGTAAGCTGGTATTATCCACGGTATGGCTCCTAGTTTTTTGTAATTAACGCTTTGGGGAGATGAAGGCAGGTTTGACCGCTTCACTTCGTTCGGGGAACCGGGTGTGTGAGGGTGTAGGGGATCTTTTCACAATTATCGTGTTTGACCTCAACCCGATGCAACTCGCGCCCGCCCCGATCAAATGCAAGATTAAATTCCCTGTTCCCTGTTGCCTAAGACTTCTTGCGATCGCCTTCGAGGAAAAGCTTATACCCAATAAAGCCAATAACGCCGACAATCATGATCGTCGCGATCGCAGCACTAACCCGCACAATCAGAACAGTCGCCACGACAAAGACTAAGAACTTACCGAACATCACCAGCTTCCTCCCCCACCGCTGCAGCTTTCCTTCCGGTTGCTCATGCTTAACGGTTTGGTACAGAGGAGGTGGATTAATTTCCGCTTCCAGTTCGCGCAGCCGGAGTTCTCGCTCGCGTTGGATCAGGTCGTGTTCCCGGCGCTGAAGCTCCCGGTCTTCATTATTGGGAGAAGTCATTTCAGTTCATCCTAGTCGGGGAATTAATTATGATAGGTTATGGAAAGGTTAAAGAAACCTGGCACTTTAGGGAGTCGTTTTCACCATAAATTTTCTCTTACTTTAACCTTAGAGCCTCAGCATCTGCTAGATCCCGTTAAAAAACTTTAGGGCAAACCCCCCCAGCTCCCAGACGTAGCGTGCTACGTCTCTACACCGCTCCCCCCGCTCCCCCCGCTCCCCCCGCTCCCTCTGCTCCCTCTGCTCCTTCGCTCCTCCGCTCCTCCGCTCCCCCAGCATTATTCGTGTTGCGTTGGCTGATGTTGAGCATCAACCAGAGTTTCTTTAGATTGATCGAGTAAACCCTTACCAGAAGACGTGCGCTTTTTGGCATTAGTTGACGAGTCTACATGAGTGATGTCGTCATGCAGATGAATCTGAATTTTTGGTCCGGAACTCGCCAGACGAATAATCATCCCATCCACAACCGACATTTGGGTAAAGCGTTTCCCATCGATATAGGTTCCGTTAGCACCTAAGCTGATAATTCGCCAAATTGAACCATTTCGTCGCAGTTCGACATGGTGACGTGAAACGACGGCGCTATATAAAATGACATCATTATCCGTAGACCGCCCAATCCGAATCACTGATTCCGACTTAAACGGCCAACTTTGAACAGGTACAGACTGGAGAGGATGCAGCAGGGTCAGAGTAATCACCGGTGTTACATCATTCAAAAACGTGGGTCCTTACAACTGAATACTTCTAGAGCTTTCCATAAATCTAGGAACTGGATTTGGGCAAGAGCTATTCTCTGCTGAGACAGTTTTTACTCTTGGTTACAGGATAAAGGAATGCTCGGCAAGTAGTTTACCAACAAAGACTGCCATAATCACACCTTTTATTTTCAGGCTACCACTGGTTGACATCCTCCCTCAGCTTCAGCGAATAGGCAAGGGACTTAGGACAATTGGAACAAAAACGTGACCAGATCGCCTTTGCCTAGGCTAATGCGATCGCCTGTGCGTAAGCGATGACGATCGCCACTCGGTAAAGGGGTATGGTTAACATAAGTCCCATTAGCGCTGCCCACATCTTCAAGATAATAAATATCTCCCTCGACACGAATATCCGCATGAACTCTGCTTACAATCTCAGAATTAGGGAAACCCGACACATCAACGTCAGGGGGAATCTGATCGTTAGGTTTACCGATATGAATCACACGGATATGGGAGGGTAATTCAATCTTGTTCTGGGTTTGTAGGTGCAGCAGATAAACCGACTGCACCTGTAATTGGGTTTTAGCACTACCCGGAGTTGGAGTCGCTACAGGGGGCGGGGGTGGGGCTGTTTGCTCCTCCGGTAAGGTTGTCTTTTCTTCTGTTGTCGTCCCGGGTTGACTAACCATGGTAGCTGGTAGCTCAATACCGGGATCAGGTGGCGGGTCAGGCGTGAGTGATTGGGAACTCATTGAGAGAGGTTCGGGTTCAATTAGAGGGTCAGGGGGGTCTAAATCGGGTACATCGGGAGCCGACATCGGAGCTGATGTTGCGGGGCTTCCCGTCGAGCCACTGGCTTTTAGGTTAAACCCACATTGACCGCAGAAGCTAGCGTCTGTTTGAACTGTTGTACCACAGTTGGGACAACTCATGGTTGCGGGTAAGGGAGTATAGCAGGCTTCGCATTGAGTCGCACCGTCTGGATTTTGGTGATTGCAGTTAGGGCAAACAATCATAAGCCATTCAAAATTTACGCATTCAAAATTACCAACAAAAGCGGTTTAACAAACAGATGAGGGCAAAACCGCTGAAAACCTCTGGGTAAGCATGAGCCTTACTCCTTCATCAAAGCACAATTAAGCGTTCTACCTTAATAACTTGTTACATCAGCTCGCTAGCTCTGTCTGCGTTTCACCTCTTGACCCGCAAGCTCATCTAAAAGCCACCACAATTCACCTTGAGGCTGAATGAACCGCGCCGGATAGGTCAAGGGGTCAGCCTGATCAGCAAAGATTTGAGCCAGTGCGGGCTGCTTTCCCGCCCCCGCCACGAGAAACATGACACAATGGGCTTGGTTAATCAAGGGTACAGTAAAAGTAATCCGAGGTTGACCATCTTTATTGCCCACAGTAACCCGGCGATCGCAAACCTGTAGGGCTTGGGTATGAGGAAACAGAGACGCCGTATGGGCGTCGTCACCAATGCCCAATAAAATCACATCAAATTCGGGAAACTCACCTGCTGCTACGCCAAAGAACTCCCCCAGTTGAGCATCGTGCTTGGAGGCGTCTGCTTCGGGAGACTCACCATCTGTGGGTATGGGGTGAATATTCGTGGGTGGGATATCGACGTGATCCAACCAAGCCTGACGTGCCATCTTTTGATTGCTATCCGGGTGATCTGCCGGAACATAGCGTTCATCGCCCCAAAAGATATGCAGTTTCTCCCAGGGTAGATTCTGAGTGGCTAGGGCTTCATAGAGCGGCTTGGGTGTACCTCCCCCCGCTAAAGCCAGAGTACAGCGACCTGAGCGTTGGATTGCCTCCTGTATCTTGGTCAGGACAACATCAAGCGATCGCTCAATTAGCGCCGCCTTATCGGGCAAAACTTCCACAATTTTTGTCACGAATCTGTGATCCTCCTCAAAAGGTTACTGCGATACCCATGCCAGTTTAGAACTATCGTGACATACTCCCGACACTTATCCTTCGGATAAAGTGCGGGCTTCTCCATCCCGTTTCCAAGACTTCGCGTTTTTGAGTGAGGCGATGCCCAACCCCACTTTTTTAATTAAAATACCCGAACACAGATCTCGTGGCATGGAAGCATTGCAGTGGTGAAGTAGATCACAGGGGAACCGCTCAAACTTGTCCCAACTGTCGCGTCGAGTTCAAAAAGGAACTTGATTTGCCCTAGGAGGATTTCACTATGGACAAGTCCCTCTACCTAAGTGAACCCTAATTTTTCCATACTGTATCGGGTACACTCTCTTCTAGGGTAAGCAAAAAAGTACATGGAAACCAGCTTGCCCAGTAAAGTAGAAAGTGAACCATAACAGTCGTCTGAGGCATGAAAAGTAGTACGATGTATTCTTCGTTCACGGGTTTGGCACTTAAGATAGTCGGGCTGATCATGATCCTATCGTCCCTGTTGGATTATCTGGTGCTGATTATTCCCTCTCCTGGGATTAGCCCCCTTGAGAGTTCATGGCAGCTTAATTTAACCACCCAACTGGTTGATCGGGGTGTTATCCCGATGGTGGGAATTGCTTTTTTGGTAGCGGGATATTGGATCAGCAATAACAGTGGTGGCTCATTACCTGAGCGAAAATCGTCAATAAGCGACTTGAGATTCTGGGCATTTTTACTCTCCAGCCTATTGGGATTACTCTTTCTGTTGCTCGTCCCCTTGCACTTCAACAATGTCCGCATCCAAAGCAATCAAGCGATCAACCAGATTGGTCAGCAAGCCGAGCAAGCCGAAACCCAACTGGGAACTCAAGTTGATCAAATTGGCGCTCTGCTTCAAGATCCACAACAGCTCGAACGACTAGACCAAGCCATTGAAAGCGGTCAAGCCCAAGGAGAGCAACTCGCGCGACTCCAGGCTCTGCGAGAACAATTGATGGCTCTTAGACAAGATCCCGACGCGATCGCTAAAAGAACTGAGGAAGCTCAGACTCAAATCCGGGGTCGTAAACAAGAACTTGAGCAACGCGCCCGAGTTGAGGCTTTGAAAACAGGTATCCGCATCGGTTTAAGCAGCTTACTCCTAGCCATTGGCTACAGCATTATTGGCTGGATGGGATTGCGTAACTTGGGCAGTTAATCTGTAAGTCATTGCTATGGGAGCAAAAGGTGGAAAGGTTTGATAACAGTCTCCAAATTGTCAGTTTATACAGATTTGCGATTCAATAGAAGATACAGAGAAAAACCTTAATCACCCCTTCGGAAATAACGAATAACCTCTATTCGACCCAGTTGCTAACTTCTGCAGGTAATCCCCAGTTCGGCTTGTGTGTGCCATCGGTGACGACTGGCATTAAAGCGGATTGGGGTTCTCAATTTGAGAGAAGCTTTTTAGTGGGACTCATGTTTTTACAACCTTTGACATGTTCTCGATTTATATCCTGACCTACAACGAAGAACGAGATATTGAAGAGTGCATTAACTCAGCGCTGCTGTGTGATGACATAATTGTGGTGGATTCGTGTAGTAGCGATCGCACCGTAGAACTTGCCCAACGCTATCCCGTGCGAGTTGTACCTCATGCTTTTGAAAGTCACGGGCGTCAGCGCACTTGGATGCTGGAACACATCCCTACCAAGTACGAATGGGCTTACATCCTAGAAGCGGATGAACGGATGACCCCAGCCCTATTTGCTGAATGCCTAGAAGCCATAAAGGACAACGATTATGTAGGATATTATGTTGCCGAACAAGTCATGTTCATGAATCAATGGATTCGTCACTGTACTCAGTATCCCCGTTACCAACTCCGTTTACTGCGAAAAGGTCACGTCTGGTTTACCGATTATGGTCATAGCGAACGGGAAGTCTGTAATGGAGCGACAGGATTCTTGAAACAAACCTACCCGCACTATACCTGTGGTAAGGGATTTACGCGCTGGATTGAAAAACATAACCGCTATTCCACCGATGAAGCCCGGGAAACCTTAAGCCAGCTTGAACAAGGCACTGTCAACTGGGGGGCTTTATTGCTGGGGCGATCAGAAGTGGAACGGCGTCATGCCCTCAAAGATCTGTCTCTACGGTTGCCCTTTCGTCCATTGTTACGCTTTTTCTATATGTACCTTTTCCTGGGAGGCTTTCTGGATGGACGCGCTGGCTTTACCTGGTGTACCTTACAGGCATTTTACGAATATCTAATTACCCTCAAGGTTTGGGAACTCAAGCAGTAACAACAGCCCTAACTTGATACCATTGACTCCCAACTCTCTTTCTCTTTATTTCCCCGCCTCCTATGAAACGCGCTATAATTTCATAGGAGGCAAATCAAGTGTTAAACCTGACTTACGAATTCAAGGCAATTCCAACATCAGAGCAAGTCCAGATAATCGAACACACGCTAATAGTGTGTCGCCAGGTCTGGAATTATGCTTTGCGCCAAAGGAAGGATTGGATTAATTCTCGTAAGTGTCAAATTAACGCTTGTTCACTCGAATCAGAATACATCATCCCAGCCGATGCCCCCTATCCTAACTACGCTCAACAGTGTAGGGCATTAACAAAAGCCAAAACCGAATTCCCAGAACTAGCAACCGTTAACGCTCAGGCATTGCAGCAAGTCCTTAAAAGACTGGAAGCGGCTTTTGTGGACATGAAGCGTAATGGAATGGGTTTTCCTCGGTTTAAGAACCGATATCGAATGCGATCATTTGTTTACCCACAGTTGGGAAAAGGTCAACTCTTAAGGAAAAATCAAGTCAAACTTCCCCAGTTAGGCTGGCTGGAATATATTAAGTCACGAGAAATTCCAGACGGTTTTGTGGTAAAGCAAGCTCGAATCATTCGCAAAGCGTCTGGATACTTCGTACAGCTATCGCTAAAGTGTGACGTATCTGTTCCCAATGTCATGGATGGTGGTCATCCGGTAGGGATAGATCTAGGGTTAGACAAGTTCGTTGCAACTTCTGATGGGCTTGTGGTTGATAGACCTCGATTCTTGAACTCACTGCACCGTAAGCTGAAATTGCTACAACGCTCTCTTAAGCACAAGAAGAAAGACTCCAACAATCGTCACAAATTGAATCGGAAGATTGCCAGGTTACATCAGCGCATTAGCGACACTCGAAAAGACTGGCACTTTAAATTAGCTCACAAACTGTGTGACAGTGCTGGAATGATATTTGTTGAAGATATCGATTTTCGAGTGTGGGCAAAAGGTCTGTTTGGGAAACATACTTTAGATGCTGGATTTGGGCAGTTCGTCAGCATCCTCAAATGGGTGTGTTGGAAGCGTGGTGTGTACTTTGGTAAAGTGAACAAGGATTACACCTCCCAGGTCTGCCCTCAATGCGATGCCCATACGGGGAAAAAGAAACTCAAAGATAGAGTTCATTCTTGTCCGGAATGCGGTTACACAACACATAGAGATGTAGCAGCCGCACAAATCGTCCGTAATCGTGGACTGTCTGAGGTGGGACGCATCTTGGACATTAAAGAAAATGCTTGTGGAGACGGTCTGACGGGGACGGGAAACCGTCTAGTTAAGAGTTCGAGAAGCAAGAACAAGGGTAGAGAGGCGCGACTTCAGTCCGCC